>DASWUI010000100.1:0-11209 GCA_036401715.1 Ramlibacter sp.
GTCCTGCATAAGACCCCACGAATGCGCGCCAACGGCGGCGCGAACCCGACAACAGGACAACGGCGTCCCTCCCTGCGTGCCCACGCACGCAGCGCGATGGACGCCGTTTCTTTTTCGTTTCGCAACCAGGAGCACACGATGCAAAGCAAAACCACCACGGTCACCCGCCGTTCCGTCCTGCAGGGCGCCGCCGCGCTCGGCGGGGCCGGCCTCGCCGGCGCCTTCCCGGGCATCGTCATGGCGCAGGGCAACGCGCTGGAGACCCGGGCCGCGAAGCTGGGGTTCATCGCGCTCACCGACGCGGCCCCGCTGTTCGTGGCCGACGAGAAGGGCTTCTTCAGGAAGCACGGCATGACGGACGTGGAAGTGCTCAAGCAATCGTCCTGGGGCGCCACGCGCGACAACCTGGTGCTGGGCTCCAGGAGCAACGGCATCGACGGCGCCCACATCCTGTCGCCCATGCCCTACCTGATCACCTCGGGCGCGGTCACGGCCAACAACGTGCAGGTTCCGATCCAGATCCTGGCGCGCCTGAACCTGGGCGGCCAGTGCATCTCGGTGGGCAACGAATACAAGGACCTGAAGGTCGGCCTGGACACGAAGGAGTTCAGGAAGGCGCTGCTGGCCAAGCGGGTGAAGACCGGCAAGGCGGTGAACGCGGCCATGACCTTCCCCGGCGGCACGCACGACATGTGGATCCGCTACTGGATGGCCGCCGGCGGGGTGGACCCCAACCGCGACATCAACACCATCGTGGTGCCCCCGGCGCAGATGGTGGCCAACATGAAGGTGGGCAGCATGGACTCCTTCTGCGTGTGCGAGCCCTGGAACCTGCAGCTGATCCACCAGAAGATCGGCTACACGGCGCTCACGACCAGCGAGCTCTGGATGAACCATCCGGAGAAGGCCTTCGCGATGCGCGCCGACTACGTGCAGCAGAACCCCAACGCCACCAAGGCGCTGCTCAAGGCGGTCATGGAAGCGCAGATGTGGTGCGAGGACCCCAAGAACCGCGCCGAGGTCGCCGAGATCTGCTCGCGCCGCCGCTGGATCAATGCCCCGCTCGCGGACATCGTCGACCGCCTCAAGGGCGACTTCGACTACGGCACCGGCCGCGTGGAAGCCAACAGCAGGTTCCAGATGCGCTACTGGAAGGACCAGGCGAGCTACCCCTTCCAGAGCCACGACCTCTGGTTCCTCACCGAGAACATCCGCTGGGGCTACCTGCCCCCGAACATCGACACGAAGGCCCTGATCGCGAAGGTGAACCGCGAGGACCTCTGGCGCGCCGCCGCGAAGGAACTGGGCGTGGCGGCCAGGGACATCCCCGCCTCCACCTCGCGCGGCGTGGAGAAGTTCTTCGACGGCAAGGTGTTCGACCCGGCCAACCCCAAGAAGTACCTCGACTCGCTCGAGATCAAGAACATCAAGAGCGCCTGAAGGAGCCGGGAATGTCCACGAACGCTGCAAAGACCGAGGTCGTCGTGCCGGGCTTGGCCCGGCATCCATCGGCACGCATCCGCCACGCCGGATCCGGGATCAAGCCCGGGATGGCATTCCTCATGGGGTTGGCACGCGGCTTCATGAACCACGTGCTGCCGCCGCTGGTGATCATCGGCCTGCTGGTGCTGGTCTGGCAGATGCTGGGCTCGCGCCCCGGCGCCGCCCTGCCCGCGCCCACCAAGGTGGTGGCGGACACCTGGGAGCTGATCGCGCACCCCTTCTACGACAACGGCGGCAACGACGTCGGCATCGCCTGGCAGCTGCTGGCCAGCCTCAAGCGGGTCGCCTACGGCTACTCGCTGGCCGTGCTGGCGGGCGTGAGCCTGGGCGTGCTGGTGGGCCAGTCCACCTGGGCGCTGCGGGGGCTGGACCCGCTGTTCCAGGTGCTGCGCACCGTGCCGCCGCTGGCCTGGCTGCCGATCTCGCTGGCCGGTTTCCGCGACGGCCACCCCTCGGCCATCTTCGTCATCTTCATCACCTCGATCTGGCCGATCATCATCAACACCTCCATCGGCATCCGCAACATCCCGGAGGACTACCGCAACGTCGCCAAGGTGATCCGCCTCAACGGCGCCGAGTACTTCCTGAAGATCATGCTGCCGGCGGCGGCGCCCTTCATCTTCTCGGGGCTGCGCATCGGCGTGGGCCTGTCCTGGCTGGCGATCATCGCCGCCGAGATGCTGATCGGCGGCGTGGGCATCGGCTTCTTCATCTGGGACGCGTGGAACTCCTCGCGCATCAGCGACATCATCCTGGCGCTCGTCTACGTGGGCCTCGTCGGTTTCGCGCTGGACCGCATCGTCGCCTTCGTCGGCCGCAAGGTCACCCGCGGCACCGCCGCCAGCTGAAGGAAGCCCCGACATGAGCAACGCCTATCTCTGCCTCTCCCAGGTCGACATGACCTTCCCCGGCCCGGACGGGGGCAACCCGGTCCTCAGGGGGATCAGCCTGGACGTGCGGCGCGGCGAGTACATCTCGCTGATCGGCCACTCGGGCTGCGGCAAGTCCACCGTGCTGAACATCGTGGCCGGCCTGCTGAAGGCCAGCTCCGGCGGCGTGCTGGTGGACAACCGCGAGGTCAACGCCCCCGGCCCCGACCGCGCGGTGGTGTTCCAGAACCACTCGCTGCTGCCCTGGCTGACCGTGTACCAGAACGTGGAGATCGCGGTGGACAAGATCTTCCGCGACACCCGGACCGCGGCCGAGCGCAAGGAGTGGATCCTGCACAACCTGGCGATGGTGAACATGTCGCATGCGCTGGACCGCCTGCCCTCGCAGATCTCCGGCGGCATGAAGCAGCGCGTGGGCATCGCCCGGGCGCTGGCCATGGAGCCCAAGGTGCTGCTGCTCGACGAGCCCTTCGGGGCGCTGGACGCGCTCACGCGCGCGCACCTGCAGGACGAGGTGATCCGCATCCAGTCGGAGCTGGGCAACACGGTGATGATGATCACGCACGACGTGGACGAAGCCGTGCTGATGTCCGACCGCGTGGTGATGATGACCAACGGGCCGGCAGCCACCATCGGGCAGGTCATGGAGGTGCCGCTCGCGCGCCCGCGCAACCGCATCGCGCTGGCCGAGGACAAGGTCTACAACCACTGCCGCCAGGAGATCCTGTCCTTCCTGTACGAGAAACAGCGCAAGGTGGAGCCCATCGCGCCGCGGGCGGCCGGCGGTTTCGGGCGCAAGGAGAAGATCGCCGCATGAACCTCGCCGCATGTCATCCCGGGCTTGACCCGGGATCGCTGCGGGGGAGGAAAGCGACGCTCGTGGATTGCGGGTCGGGCCCGCAACGCATGAAACAGGAGAAGCCATGAAGAAGATGAAGCTGGTGATGGTCGGCAACGGGATGGCCGGCGTGCGCACGATCGAGGAGCTCCTGAAGATCCAGCCGGAGCTTTACGACATCGCCGTGTTCGGCGCCGAGCCCCATCCGAACTACAACCGCATCCTGCTGTCGCCGGTGCTCGCCGGCGAGCAGACGGTGGACGAGATCATCCTGAACTCCTGGGACTGGTACGGGCAGAACCGCATCCGCCTGCATGCCGGCAGGAAGGTCGTGGAAATCGACCGCGTGCGCCGCGTGGTGCGCGCCGGGGACGGCACCGAGGAGGCGTACGACCGCCTGCTGCTGTGCACCGGCTCCAATCCCTTCATCCTGCCGGTGCCGGGCAAGGAGCTGCAGGGCGTGATTGCCTACCGCGACATCGCCGACACCAACGCGATGATCGAGGCGGCGCAGAAGTACAAGAAGGCGGTCGTGATCGGCGGCGGCCTGCTGGGCCTGGAAGCGGCCAACGGCCTGATGAAGCGCGGCATGGACACCACCGTGGTGCACGTCATGCCCTGGCTGATGGAGCGCCAGCTCGACGACGTCGCCGGCAAGCTGCTGCAGAAGTCGCTGGAAGAGCGCGGCCTGAAGTTCCTGATCGGCGCTCAGACCCAGGAGCTGGTGGGCGGCGAGGATGGCCGGGTGAAATCGGTGAAGTTCAAGGACGGCACCGGAGTCGAGGCCGACCTCGTCGTGATGGCCGTCGGCATCCGCCCCAACACCGAACTGGCCGAGAAGGCCGGGCTGCACTGCAACCGCGGCATCGTGGTGCACGACACCATGCAGACCGTCACCGACGCGCGCATCTACTCGGTGGGCGAATGCGCGGCCCACCGCGGCATCGCCTACGGCCTGGTGGCGCCGCTGTTCGAGCAGGCCAAGGTCGCCGCCAACCACCTGGCGCAGTTCGGCATCGGGCGCTATACCGGCTCGCTCACCTCGACCAAGCTGAAGGTGACCGGCATCGACCTGTTCTCCGCCGGCCAGTTCATGGGCGGCGAGGACACCGAGGAGATCGTGATGAGCGACCCCTTCGCCGGCGTCTACAAGAAGCTGGTGATCAAGGACGACAAGCTGGTGGGCGCCTGCCTGTACGGCGACACGGTGGACGGCAGCTGGTACTTCAAGCTGCTGCGCGAGGGCCGCCGCATCGCCGACATCCGCGACAAGCTGATGTTCGGCGAGTCCAACCTCGGCGACGCCGGCCACCAGGGCCAGAGCAAGGCGGCCGCCATGGCGGACAGCGACGAGGTCTGCGGCTGCAACGGCGTGACCAAGGGCAGCATCTGCAAGGCCATCCAGGACAAGGGCCTGTTCACCCTGGACGAGGTGCGCAAGCACACCAAGGCGAGCGCCTCCTGCGGCTCCTGCACCGGCCTGGTGGAACAGATCATCATGTTCACCGCCGGCGGCGACTACTCCGCCGCACCGAAAAAGAAGGCGGTGTGCGGCTGCACCGACCACAGCCACCAGGAAGTGCGCGACGCGATCCGCAACAACCGCCTGCTCACGATCGCCGGCACCATGGAGTTCCTGGAGTGGCGCACGCCCGATGGCTGCGCCACCTGCCGGCCGGCCCTCAACTACTACCTGGTCTCCACCTGGCCGAAGGAGGCGCGGGACGATCCGCAGTCGCGCTACATCAACGAACGCAGCCACGCGACCATCCAGAAGGACGGCACCTATTCGGTGATCCCGCGCATGTGGGGCGGCGAGACCACGGCGGCCGAACTGCGGCGCATCGCCGACGTGGTGGACAAGTACCGGATCCCCACCGTGAAGGTCACGGGCGGCCAGCGCATCGACCTGCTGGGCGTGAAGAAGGAGGACCTGCAGGACGTCTGGAAGGACATCGGCATGCCTTCCGGCCACGCGTACGCCAAGGCGCTGCGCACGGTGAAGACCTGCGTGGGCAGCGAATGGTGCCGCTTCGGCACCCAGGACTCGACGCAGATGGGCAAGGACCTGGAGCGGGCGCTGTGGCGCATGTACGCCCCGCACAAGGTGAAGCTGGCGGTGTCGGGCTGCCCCCGCAACTGCGCGGAGTCCGGCATCAAGGACGTCGGCGTGATCGGCGTGGACTCGGGCTGGGAGCTCTACGTCGGCGGCAACGGCGGCATCAAGACCGAGGCCGGCCAGTTCTTCTGCAAGGTGAAGACGGCCGAGGAGGTGCTCGAATACAGCGGCGCCTTCCTGGAGCTCTACCGGCAGGAGGGCTGGTACCTGGAGCGCACGGTGCACTACCTCCACCGCGTCGGCCTGGAGTACGTGAAGAAGAGGATCCTGGAGGACCACGCCGGCCGCAAGGCGCTGTGGGAGCGGCTGCAGTTCGCCCTGGACGGCGAGCCCGATCCCTGGTTCGAACAGGACAGGGCGCGCGTGGACGTGCGCCAGTTCGAGAAGCTCAACGCGGAAGGACAGGCGGCATGAAAGGCAACGACTGGCAGGTGATCTGCCGGGTGGAGGACATCCCGGTGCTGGGCGCCCGGCGCGTGGCGCGCGCGCGCGGCGTGGACGTCGCGCTGTTCCGCAACGGCGAGGACCAGGTGTTCGCCCTGCTCGATCGCTGCCCGCACAAGGGCGGCCCGCTGTCGCAGGGCATCGTCTTCGGCACCAGCGTGGCCTGCCCGCTGCACAACTGGACGATCGGCCTGGACGACGGCCAGGCGCGCGCGCCGGACGAAGGCTGCACGCAGCGCTTCTCCTGCCGGGTGGAGGGGGGCAAGGTGATGCTGGACCCGGTGGAGCTGGCGACGCTGGCGACCGAGCCGGAAGCGCCGAAAGCGGGGCCCTGCCGGTGAAGGAAACGAAGTCCACCTGCCCGTACTGCGGGGTGGGCTGCGGGGTGGTCATCCGGTCCGAGGGCGACCAGGTCACGGGCGTGCGGGGCGACCCGGACCACCCGGCGAACTTCGGGCGCCTGTGCACCAAGGGCTCGACGCTGCACCTCACCGCGTCCGCCGAAGTCACGCGGCACACGCGCCTGCTGCACCCGATGCGGCGCGAGCACCGCGGCGAGCGCCCCGTGCGCGTCGGCTGGGACGCCGCGCTGGACTTCGCGGCGGAGCGCTTGCACGGCATCGTGCAGGAGCACGGACCCGATGCCGTGGGCTTCTACGTCTCGGGCCAGCTGCTCACCGAGGACTACTACGTCTTCAACAAGCTGGCGAAGGGCCTGGTCGGCACCAACAACATCGACACCAACTCGCGCCTTTGCATGAGCAGCGCGGTGGCGGGGTACAAGATGACCCTGGGGGCGGATGCGCCGCCCGGCAGCTACGAGGACGTGGACCACGCGGACTGCATCTTCATCGCCGGCAGCAACACGGCCTATGCCCACCCGGTCCTGTTCCGCCGCATCGAGGAGGCCAAGGCCGCGCGGCCGGCCATGAAGATCGTGGTGTGCGACCCGCGCCGCACCGACACCGCCGAACTGGCGGACCTGTTCCTGCCGCTCCAGCCGGGCACCGACGTCATGCTGTTCCACGGGCTGCTGCACATCATGCTGTGGGAAGGCTGGACCCAGCCGGACTACATCGCGCGCCACACGAGCGGGTTCGACGCGCTCAGGGCGCTGGTGCGCGAGTGCACGCCCGAGCTGGTGGCGCAGGCCTGCGGCATCGCGAAGGAAGACCTGTTCACGGCGGCGCGGTGGTTCGCCACCTCGCCCGCGACGCTGAGCCTGTACTGCCAGGGGCTGAACCAGTCCAGCAGCGGCACCGCCAAGAACGCCGCGCTGATCAACCTGCACCTGGCCACCGGGCACATCGGACGTCCGGGCGCGGGGCCGTTCTCGCTCACGGGGCAGCCCAATGCCATGGGCGGGCGCGAGGTCGGCGGGATGGCCAACCTGCTGTCGGCGCACCGCGACCTGGCCGATCCGCAGCATCGCGCCGAGGTCGCGGCGCTGTGGGGCGTGCCTTCGGTGCCGGAGCAACCGGGCAGGACGGCGGTGGAGATGTTCCAGGCGGCCGCCGACGGCGAGATCAGGGCGCTGTGGATCGCCTGCACCAATCCGGCGCAATCGATGCCGGACCAGGCGACCGTGCGCCGCGCCCTGGAGCGCGCCGAGTTCGTGGTGGTGCAGGAAGCGTTCGCCACCACCGCCACCTGCGCCTACGCGGACCTGCTGCTGCCGGCCAGCACCTGGGGCGAGAAGGACGGCACCGTCACCAACAGCGAGCGGCGCATCAGCCGGGTGCGGCCGGCGGTGGCGGCACCGGGAAGCGCGCGGCACGACTGGGAGATCGTGGTGGATTTCGCGCGGCGGCTGGAGCGGCTTGCTCCCGCTCCCCCAAGCGCGAGCGGGGGCAGGACCCTCTTCCCCTACACGAGCGCCGAATCCATCTGGCTCGAACACCGCGAATCCACCCGCGGCCGCGACCTCGACATCACCGGCCTCGGCTACGCCTTGCTGGAGCAATCCCCGCAGCAGTGGCCCTTCCCCGAAGGCGCCACGCAGGGCCGCACCCGTCTGTACGAAGACGGCGCCTTCCCTACCCCCGACGGCAAGGCCCGCTTCGCCGCCGTGCACTACCGTCCCCTCGCCGAGCCGCGCGAAGCGCGCTACCCCTTCTCGCTGACCACCGGACGCCTGCGCGACCAGTGGCACGGCATGAGCCGCACCGGCACGCTGGGGCGCCTGTTCGGCCATGTCCCGGAACCCGTCGTGCAGATGCATCCGCAGGACCTGGCGCGGCGGCGGTTGCAGGAAGGCGGGCTGGTGCACGTCACCTCCAGGCGCGGCTCCATCGTGCTGCCCGTGCAGGCGAGCAGCGGGCTGGGCCTCGGCCAGGCCTTCGTCGCCATGCACTGGGGGCCGGAGTTCCTGGGCGGCGTCTCCAGCACCGGGGAGCGGCTGGCCGGGGTGAACGCGCTCACCACCTCCGCGTACTGCCCCACGTCCCGGCAACCCGAGCTGAAGCACGCGGCGGTGAAGATCCTCAAGGCGGAATTGCCCTGGACCCTGCTGGCCGCGGCGTGGCTGCCGCCGGGGGATGCGCTGCAGGCGCGTGAGCAGCTGCAGGCATGGATGGCCATGTTCCCTTTCGCCTCCTGCGTGCCCTTCTCCGGCCAGGCGCCGCTGGAGCAGGCCGCCGCCGGGGAGCGCACCGGGCTGCTGTTCCGCGCGGCCGCCTACGAAGCGCCCCCGGATGCGGTGCTGGCGCCGCTGGAATCGCTGTTCGGCCTCGCGGGCAGCGACACGCTGCGTTACGCCGACCGGCGCAAGGGGCAGCGGCGGCTGGTGCGGGTGCGGCGGCAGGGGGCCGATCTCCTGCTGCAGGGGCTGCTGCTGGCCGGCGACACCAGCGCCGAGGCCTGGCTCAAGGCGCTGCTGCTGCAGGAGCTGCCGGCGCAGGCCTACGGCCGGTTGCTGCTCGCGCCCGGCGCGAAGCCGCCGGTGGCGCTGCAGGCGAAGGGGCCGCAGGTCTGCAGCTGCTTCGCGGTGGAGGCGTCGGCGATCGAGGCGCACCTGGCAGGGTGCGCAGGGTCGCCTGAAGCGCGGCTCGCGTCGCTGCAGGCGAAGCTGCGCTGCGGCACCAACTGCGGGTCTTGCGTGCCGGAGTTGAAGCGGATGGCGCGGTCGGTCCTCCCGTTGCGCCAGGCGGCGTGAATGTGTCGCGGTCCGCTTCGCGCGGACCGAGGCACGCCGGTATCAGCTTATAGCCCGAGGTCATCAACCGTCTGGGACAATGGCCGCGTGGGCATCACTTCCTACCTCAGGGACATCGGCCGCGGCAGGCACGGCGCGCGTTCGCTCGCGCGCGAGCAGGCGGCCGCCCTGTTCGGCCAGATCCTCGACGGCGGCGCCAGCGACCTGGAAATCGGCGCCTTCTGCATCGCCATGCGCGTCAAGGGCGAGACCCCCGAGGAGATGTGCGGCTTCCTGGACGCCACCCACGCGCGCCTGCAGCACGTGCGCTCCGCCAGCGGCAAGCCGGTCGTGGTGCTGCCGAGCTACAACGGCGCGCGCCGCCTGCCGGTGCTCACGCCGCTGCTCGCCGGCCTGGTGGCCAGGCGCGGACTGCCGGTCCTGATCCATGGCACCGCCACGGAAGCGAGCCGGGTGCTCGTGCGCGACGTACTGCAGGCGCTGGACATCCAGGCCGCCGACAGCGCCCCGACCCTGCGCGACGGCCAGGTCGCCTTCGTGCCCACCGAGGTGCTCAATCCCGGCCTCAAGCGCCTGCTGGATGCGCGCCGCGTGATCGGGCTGCGCAACAGCGCCCACAGCCTGGTGAAGCTCATGAACCCGGTGGACGGCCCGGCGGTGATCGTCAGCAGCTACACCCATCCCGAATACGCGGTCTCGATGGGCGCCGTGTTCGAGCTGACCGGCGCCACCGCGCTGCTGCTGCGCGGCACCGAGGGGGAAGTCGTTGCCGATGCCCGCCGCCTGCCGCAGATGGACGGCTTCGTGCGCGGACGCCGCGTGCCGCTGCAGGAAGGCCGCAAGGGCACCCTGACCGACCTGCCCGGGCTGCCCAGGGAGGTGGACCCCGAAACCACCGCCGCCTACATCCGCGACGTGCTGCAGGGGCGCCAGCCAATCCCCGAATCGCTCGCCCTGCAGGTGGAACACATCTTGCACCTGGCCTCCGCATGAACACAGGCAAAGTCACCCTCGTCGGCGCCGGGCCCGGTGACCCGGAACTGCTGACCCTCAAGGCGCTCAAGGCGATCCAGGCCGCCACGGTGCTGCTGGTGGACGACCTCGTCAGCCGCGAGGTGGTCGCGCATGCCCCCAGGGACGCGCGCATCGTCTACGTGGGCAAGCGCGGCGGCTGCAAGAGCACGCCGCAGGCCTTCATCGAGAAGCTGATGGTGATGGCCGCGCGCGAGGGCGAGAACGTGGTGCGCCTCAAGGGCGGCGACCCCTTCGTCTTCGGCCGCGGCGGCGAGGAGGGGGAGCACCTGCGCGCCGCCGGCGTGCACGTCGAGATCGTCAACGGCATCACCTCCGGCCTGGCGGGGGCCACCTCGCTCGGCGTGCCGCTCACGCACCGGGAACATGCGCACGGCGTGGTGTTCCTCACCGGCCATGCCCAGAAAGGTGCGGAGGCGCTGGACTGGAAATCGCTGGCCGCCGCGGCGCGCGACGCCCGCCTCACGCTGGTGATCTACATGGGCGTCAGCAGCGCGGCGCGCATCCAGGCGGACCTGCTCACGGGCCTGCCGCCGGAGACACCGGTGGCGATCGTGCAGCGCGCGAGCCTGCCGGACCAGCGCCATGCAGTGACGACGCTCGCTGAACTCGCCGCCACGGTGGAGCGCGAGGGGCTCGCCAGCCCCTCGGTGATGGTGGTGGGCGACGTGGTGCGCGCCGTCGCGCTCGCCGCGGAATCCGCCGCGAAGCAGCGCGCCGCGTAGCCCACTGATAATGCGCGTCCATGCCGGACGCGACCTCTCCTTCGACCTTCGACGCCGTCGTCATCGGCGCCGGCGCAGCCGGCCTCTTTTGCGCCGGTGTCGCCGGGCAGCTGGGCGTCAAGGTCCTGCTGGTCGACCATGCGGAGAAGGTGGCGGAGAAGATCCGCATCTCCGGCGGCGGGCGCTGCAACTTCACCAACCGCGACGCCACGCCGGCCCAGTTCCTCTCCGAGAACCCGCACTTCTGCCGCTCGGCGCTGGCGCGCTACACGCCGGCCGACTTCATCGCGCTGGTCGAGCGCCACCGCATCGCCTGGCACGAGAAGACGCTCGGGCAGCTCTTCTGCGACGGGAGCGCGACGCAGGTCATCGACATGCTGCGCGAGGAGTGCCGCCTGGGCGGCGTCGAGTGGTGGCAGCCGTGCGAGGTGCGCGGCGTGGCGCGCGGCGAGCGCTTCGTGGTCGAGACCGCGCGCGGGCCGGTGCGCTGCGCATCGCTTGTCG
>DASWUI010000101.1:0-2195 GCA_036401715.1 Ramlibacter sp.
CGCCTCAAGACCGGCGCGCTGCTGCAGGCCAGCGTGATGAGGGGGGCGGCCTGCGGCGAGCCCTCCGCGCAGGCCGGGCAGGGGCTGGAAAGCTACGGCCGGGCCCTCGGCCTGGCCTTCCAGGTGGTGGACGACATCCTCGACGTGACCGCCGATTCGGCTACCCTAGGCAAGACCGCGGGCAAGGACGCGGCGCAGGACAAGCCCACCTACGTTTCGCTGCTGGGCCTGGAGCGCGCCCGCTCCCACGCCTGCGAACTGCTGGAACAGGCGCGCGCCGCGCTCGGCACCACCGGCCTCGCCGACACGCGGGCGCTGCTGGCGCTGGCCGAGATGGTCGTGCACCGCGACAACTGAAGACGTTCATGCCAACGCTGCTCGAAACCATCAACGACCCGGCCGACCTGCGCCGGCTGCCGCGCACGCAGCTGCCGCTGCTGGCCGACGAACTGCGCGCCTACGTGCTGGAGTCCGTGGCCCGCACCGGGGGCCACCTGAGCTCCAACCTGGGCACGGTGGAACTGACGATCGCGCTGCACTACGTGTTCAACACCCCGTGGGACCGCGTGGTGTGGGACGTGGGCCACCAGACCTATCCGCACAAGATCCTGACCGGCCGGCGCGACCGCATGGCGACGCTGCGCCAGCTGGGCGGCCTGGCGGGCTTCCCGCAGCGCGCCGAAAGCGAGTACGACACCTTCGGCACCGCGCACTCGTCCACCAGCATCTCCGCCGCGCTCGGCATGGCGGTGGCGGCACGGCAGAAGGGCGAGCAGCGCCACGCGGTGGCCGTGATCGGCGACGGCGCGATGAGCGCCGGCATGGCCTTCGAGGCGCTGAACAACGCGGGCGTGACCGACTGCGACCTGCTGGTGATCCTCAACGACAACGACATGTCGATCAGCCCGCCGGTGGGCGCGCTGAACCGCTACCTCGCGCAGCTCATGAGCGGCCGCTTCTATTCGGCGGCCAAGGACCTCGGCAAGAACGTGCTGAAGGTGGCGCCGCCGCTGTTCGAGCTGGCCAAGCGCTTCGAGGAACATGCCAAGGGCATGGTGGTGCCCGCCACGCTGTTCGAGAAGTTCGGCTTCAACTACGTCGGCCCGATCGACGGCCACGACCTGGAGTCGCTGATCCCGACGCTGCAGAACATCCGCCAGCTCAAGGGGCCGCAGTTCCTGCACGTGGTCACCAGGAAGGGCCAGGGGTACAAGCTGGTCGAGGCGGACCCGGTGGCCTACCACGGGCCCGGCAAGTTCGACCCGGCCGTGGGCCTGGTCAAGCCGGCCACCGCGCCCAAGCCCACCTTCACGCAGGTCTTCGGCCACTGGCTGTGCGACATGGCGGCGCACGACCACCGGCTGGTCGGCATCACGCCGGCCATGCGCGAGGGCTCCGGCATGGTGGAGTTCCACCAGCGCTTCCCCGACCGCTACTACGACGTCGGCATCGCCGAACAGCATGCGGTGACCTTCGCCGCCGGCCTGGCCTGCGAGGGCCTCAAGCCGGTGGTGGCGATCTATTCGACCTTCCTGCAGCGCGCCTACGACCAGCTGATCCATGACGTGGCGCTGCAGAACCTGCCGGTGGTGTTCGCGCTGGACCGCGCGGGCCTGGTGGGCGCGGACGGGCCCACGCACGCGGGTGCCTACGACATCGCGTACCTGCGCTGCATCCCGCAGGTGAGCATCGCCTGCCCGGCCGACGAGAACGAGTGCCGCAAGCTGCTGACCACGGCCTACCAGCAGGACCACCCGGTGGCGGTGCGCTACCCGCGCGGCGCCGGCGTGGGGGTGGCGGTGGAGCCCGGCCTGCAGCCGCTGCCCTTCGGCAAGGGCGAGCTGCGCCGCCAGGGCAAGCGCATCGCGGTGCTGGCCTTCGGCACGTTGCTGTATCCGGCGCTGCAGGCGGCGGAGCGGCTGGACCTCACGGTGGCCAACATGCGCTGGGCCAAGCCGCTCGACACGGAGCTGCTGCTGCAGCTGGCCGCCACGCACGACGCGCTGGTGACGGTGGAGGAGGGCGCGATCATGGGTGGCGCCGGCAGTGCGGTCACCGAGGCACTGAACGCCGCCGGCCTGGTCAAGCCGGTGCTGCAGCTGGGCCTGCGCGACGAGTACGCGCCGCATGGCGATCCGGCGCGGCTGCTGGCGCTGCAGGGGCTGGACGCGGCGGGGATCGAGGCCTCGATCCAG
>DASWUI010000102.1:0-2009 GCA_036401715.1 Ramlibacter sp.
GAGCGCCAGCGCGTGATCGGCCTCCTCCCCCGTGGACACGATGTCCACGGCATGGGCGGACTGCACCAGCGCGCGGGACAGCGCGTCGGCGAGAACCTTGTCGTCTTCGACCAGCAGGATGCGCATGGAAGGGGATGCTAACGCCTCCCTCCCATGCAAGCCGCGCTACGGCCGGTTCGGGTTGTTCGGCCGCGAGTCGAAGCGGTTCGGCACGCCGTCGCCGTCACGGTCGCCGCGCTCCCAGCGCCCGCGTTCGCGCACCCAGCCGCCGTCGCGCTGCACCCAGCGGTGCTCGCGCCAGCGGTAGCCGCGGCGGGCACGCACCCAGTAGCCCGGACGCCAGACGTAGCGGCGCCCGTTCCAGTCCCAGAAGCCGGGCACCCAGACGTAGCCGCGGCGCGGCGGCGGCACGCGCTCGCGGCGCAGCGGCGGCGGCGCCACCTGCACGATGATCTGCGTCTGCGCCCCGGCGGCGCCCAGCCAGCCGGCGGCGGCGGCACCGAGCAGCGCTCCCAGGAAGGTCCTTTTCTTCATGGTGTTTCTCCTTGCGGTGGGGAACCGGCAGCGACGATAGCGCCCGCCGGCGCGTCGCGGGCCGCTGGCGGGCAACCGGCGTGTAAGGAGCGCTTCAGGCCTGCTGGTAGCGCCCCTTGCGGTGGTTGAACACGAGCACGAGGTTGATCGCCACCACCGCCAGCACCGACAGGCCGAGGCGGCGCAGGTCGGCGGTGACAGCCGCGCCGGCGAGCACGATCCCCGCGTCGATGCCCATCTGCACCTTGCCGGTGGACCAGCCGAAGCGGTCGTGCAGCCGCAGCACGAGCACGTTCAGGCCCCCGAGGCTGGCGCCATGCCGGAACAGGAACAGCATGCCGGAGCCGCACAGCAGCCCGCCCAGCACGGCGGCGAGCACGCCGTCCAGGTGCTGCAGCGTGACCGCGCGCGGCAGCCACCAGGACAGCAGCGACAGCAGGCTCACCGCAAGCGCCGTGCGCAGGGTGAACGCGCGCCCCAGGCGCAGCCAGGCCAGCGCATAGAACGGGAGGTTGATGACGAACAGCGCGAGCCCCAGGTCGATGCCGGTGCCGTAGTGCAGCAGCAGCGCGATGCCCACCGTGCCGCCGGGCACCAGGCCCGCGTACTGCATCAGGAACACGCCGAAGGCGGCGAACAGGGTGCCGGTGAGCAGCCCCTGCGCGTCGTCCTGCAGGGGGCTGCGCGGCTGCGGAAGGGAGGCAGCTGCCATGGCTGCGACGATAGCGCCGCCCCGCCGCGCGAATGTTGACCCAGGTCAGCGCCGCTTGCCGCGAACGGCGGCAGGGCCGACAATGCGCCTTCCATGTGTTTCGCACTCTTCATCGGCGACCACCTCGCGCGCAGCGTGCGGGGGATCCCCGGTGCGCCTCCTGCCTGAGGCTTGCGCGCTGCGCGCGCCGCTTCGACCCTTTCCCTTTTCACGCAGGAGCTTCGCATGGCTGATCTGTTCGACAACCCCATGGGCCTCATGGGGTTCGAATTCGTCGAGTTCGCCTCGCCCGTGCCCAACCAGCTCGAAACACTGTTCGAGAAGATGGGCTTCACGCTCGCCGCGCGCCACCGCTCCAAGGACGTGCTGCTCTACCGCCAGGGCCACATCAACTTCATCGTCAACCGCGAACCGAAGAGCCTGGCCGCGTATTTCGCCGCGGAGCACGGGCCGTCCGCCTGCGGCCTCGGTTTCCGCGTGCGCGACGCGCACAAGGCGTACTACCGCGCGCTGGATCTCGGCGCGCAGCCGATCGACATCCCCACGGGACCGATGGAACTGCGCCTGCCCGCCATCAAGGGCATCGGCGGCGCGCCGCTGTACCTGATCGACCGGTTCGAGGACGGCAAGTCGATCTACGACATCGACTTCGAGTTCGTCGAAGGAGCCGACCGGCATCCGAAGGGCGTGGGCCTGAAGGTCGTGGACCACCTCACGCACAACGTGTACCGCGGGCGCATGGCGCACTGGGCCGCGTTCTACG
>DASWUI010000103.1:0-6746 GCA_036401715.1 Ramlibacter sp.
TTCACCAGGTCGGACAGGCCCTCCAGCGCGAAGTACTCGCACTGCATCGGCACGATCACGCCATGCGCGGCGCACAGGCCGTTGAGCGTGAGCAGCGACAGCGCCGGCGGGCAGTCGATCAGCACGAAGTCGTATTCGTCCACCACCTGGGCGATCGCGTCCTTCAGCCGGCGCTCGCGGCGCTCCACGTCCACCAGTTCCACTTCGGCGCCCGCCAGGTCGCGGTTGGCGCCCAGGATGTCGTAGCTGCAGCCCGCCTCCTTGAGGCGCTCGCTCTGCACGCGCGCTTCCGCGATGGTCGCGGATTCCAGCAGCACGTCGTACACGGTGTATTTCAGCTGGCGCTTGTCGACCCCGGAACCCATGGTCGCATTGCCCTGCGGATCCAGGTCCACCATCAGCACGCGCAGGCCCACCTTCGCCAAGCCGGCGGCGAGGGTCACCGCGGTCGTGGTCTTGCCGACCCCGCCCTTCTGGTTGGCGATACAGAAAATCTTTGCCATGGGGTCCTATTTGCTGACTGCCAGCTTCACGCCGAAGCCGATGAGGAAGACGCCTGCCACCTTCTCGAGGACGCGCCCGATGACCGGGTTGGCGCGCATGCGCTCGGCCAGGAAGTGCGTGAGCAGCACGGCGGCCAGTCCGTAGAGGAAGGTGAGGAAGGCGATGGTCGCCGCCATCACCGCGAATGTCAGCACCCCCTGGTGCCGCGCCGGATCGACGAACAGGGGGAAGAAGGCCATGTAGAACACGATCGCCTTGGGGTTCAGCAAGGTGATCACGCCGGCCTGCCGGAAGTAGTGGCGCGGCTCGATGTGCAGGACCGGGGCGCTGCCCGGCTTGGCCAGCAGCATCCGCAATCCCAGCCAGGCGAGGTAGGCAGCGCCCAGCCACTGGACGGCCGAAAAGGCGGCGGGATAGGTGACCAGCAGCGTCGCCACCCCGGCGACCGCCGCCCACATCAGGACCTGGTCGCCGGCGATGATGCCGAAGGTGGCGGCGAGTCCGCCGCGGATGCCGCCCTTGCCGGTGGAGGTGATCAGCGCCAGGTTGCCCGGGCCGGGGATGGCCAGGAAAACGAGGATCGCGGCGACGAATGCACCGTAGTCTGCAACGCCGAACATGGGCCCCTCCAGGTGAAGGCCGAGTTTAACGTCAGGCTCCCGCCGGACCTGTGGCGCTTTCCGCACGCGGGCGCTTGCGCATCCAGACGATGCAGCGCTCGGCCGGCAATTCGGGCACGCTCAACTGTTCCACGTGGAACACTTCAGCCTCCGGCGGCAGCTCGGCGATCTCGGATTCGGGATGCTTGCCCTTCATGGCCAGCCAGATCCCCTGCTCCGCCAGGGCGCCGCCCGACCAGGCGACGAAGTCCGGCAGCGAGGCGAAGGCCCGGGAGCTGATCACGTCGTAGGGCCCGGCCAGGTTTTCCACCCGGTCGTGCACCCCGCGCAGGTTGGGCAGGCGAAGCTGGGCCGCTGCCTGCTGGACGAAGGCGGCTTTCTTGCCCACCGTGTCGACGCAATCCACCCTCACTTCCGGGCAGCAGATCGCGATCACCGCGCCCGGCAGTCCGGCGCCCGAGCCGACGTCCAGCAGCCGGATCGCCCTGCCCCCGGTCTGCCGACGCAGCGGCCCGATCACGGACAGGCTGTCGAACAAGTGCTGGACCAGCATCTCGTCCGGGCGCACCGCAGTCAGGTTGTAGACCTTGTTCCACTTGGCGATCAGCTGGACGTAGGTCAGCAGTTGCTCGGACTGCTGGTCGCTGAGTTCGAGCTGGAGCTGGGCGGCGGCCGCGCGCAAGCGGGCCGCCGGATCGGTGGGCTGGCTCATGCGGCGGCTTGGCCGGTCTGGTTCGCGGCTTCGGTGAAGCCCTTGAACTTGTTCTTCTTGAGGTGGACCAGCAGCAGCGAGATGGCCGCCGGCGTCACACCGGAGATCCGGGAGGCCAGGCCCAGCGTTTCCGGGCGGTGCTTGCTCAGCTTCTGCCGCACCTCGATGCTCAGCGCCGCCACTTGCATGTAGTCCAGTTCCGCCGGCAGCTTCAGGTTCTCGTAGGAGGCCGCCCGTTCGACCTCGTCCTTCTGCCGCTGGATGTAGCCGGAGTACTTGGCCACGATCTCGATTTGCTCCACCACCGGCGCGTACAGCTCGCCCAGTGTTTCACGTGAAACAGCATCGCCCTGCCAGCGCCCGGACTCGAGCGACATCAGGGATTCGTATGAGACATCGGGGCGGCGCAGCAGGTCGCCCAGGTTGTACTCGTGGTCCATGGACGTGCCCAGAACGCGCCCGGCCTCCGCCGCCGAGACCACCCGCGGGTTGACCCAGGTCGACTTGAGCCGCTCTGTTTCACGTGAAACAGCATCGCGCTTGCGGCAGAACGCGTCCCACCGGGCGTCGTCGACCAGGCCCATCCGGCGGCCCGCCTCGGTCAGGCGCAGGTCGGCGTTGTCTTCCCTCAGCTGCAGCCGGTACTCGGCCCGGCTGGTGAACATCCGGTACGGCTCGGTCACCCCCTTGGTGATGAGGTCGTCGACCAGCACGCCCAGGTAGGCCTGGTCCCGGCTCGGCAGCCAGGCGTCCTCGCCCCGGACTTGCAGCGCGGCATTGAGTCCGGCGAACAGGCCCTGGGCCGCCGCCTCCTCGTAACCCGTGGTTCCGTTGATCTGGCCGGCGAAGAACAGGCCGCGGATCGCCTTGGTCTCGAAGCTGCCCTTCAAGGCCCGCGGGTCGAAGTAGTCGTACTCGATCGCGTAGCCGGGCCGCAGGATATGGGCGTGCTCCAGGCCGGGCAGCGTCCGCACCAGACCGAGCTGGATGTCGAAGGGCAGGCTGGTCGAGATCCCGTTCGGGTAGAACTCGTTGGTCGTGAGCCCCTCCGGCTCCAGGAAGACCTGGTGGCTGGACTTGTCGGCGAAGCGGTTGATCTTGTCTTCCACGCTGGGGCAGTAACGCGGGCCGACCCCCTCGATCTTGCCCGTGAACATCGGGCTGCGGTCGAAGCCGGAGCGGATGATCTCGTGGGTGCGCTCGTTGGTGTGGGTGATCCAGCACGGAACCTGCCGCGGATGCATGGCGGCGGAGCCCATGAAGCTGAACACCGGCACCGGGTCCAGGTCGCCGGGCTGCTCCTCGCACCGGGAGAAATCGATGGTGCGACCGTCGATGCGCGGCGGCGTCCCGGTTTTCAGCCGGCCCTGGGGCAGCTTCAGCTCCTTGAGCCGGGCCGACAGCGACACGGCCGGCGGGTCCCCTGCCCGTCCAGCGGCATAGTTCTGCAGGCCGACGTGAATCTTGCCGTCCAGGAAGGTGCCGGCGGTCAGCACCACCGACCGCGCGCGAAAGCGGATGCCGATCTGGGTGACGGCGCCGACCACCCGGTCGCCTTCCACCATCAGGTCGTCCACCGCCTGCTGAAACAGCGTGAGGTTCGGCTGGTTTTCCAGCCGGCGGCGGATGGCCGCCTTGTAGAGGATGCGGTCGGCCTGGGCGCGGGTGGCCCGCACCGCCGGGCCCTTGCTGGAGTTGAGGATGCGGAACTGGATCCCCGCCTCGTCGGTCGCGATCGCCATCGCGCCACCCAGCGCGTCGACCTCCTTGACCAGGTGGCCCTTGCCGATCCCGCCGATCGAGGGGTTGCACGACATCTGCCCCAGCGTTTCGATGTTGTGGGTGAGCAGCAGCGTGCGGCAGCCCATGCGCGCGGACGCGAGGGCTGCTTCGGTGCCGGCGTGGCCGCCGCCAACGACGATGACGTCGAATTCTTCGGGATAAAGCATTGGGGTGGGCGCCGAACCGGGCGCGGGGGGCCAAGGAGCTGGCCGGTCTCAGGAGGGGGTGATTTTACGGGCCGGGCCGCAAACCTGCCTGCTGTGGTGCAATGCGCCCATGAAAGTCCTCGTCTTCGCCGGCAGCACCCGCATCGCGTCCTTCAACCGCAAGCTCGCGCGCGAGGTCGCGGCCATGACCCGCGCCCAAGGCGCCGAAGTCACCCACCTGGAGCTGGGCGACTACGACGTGCCCATGTACAACGCCGACCTCGAGGCCAGGGGCACGCCGGCGGACGTGATGAAGCTCAAGCAGCTGTTCTACGAGCACCCGGCCTGGATCATCTGCACGCCCGAGTACAACGCCAGCTACCCGGCCCTGGTGAAGAACACGCTGGACTGGCTGTCGAGCCCGGTCAAGGGCGACCCGGTCTGGAACGACGACTTCCGCTTCAGCCGAGGCAAGGTGGTGGGCGTGCTGAGCGCGTCGCCCGGCGCACTGGGCGGCTTGCGCTCGCAGAGCCACCTGATCCCGCTGCTGCTCAACCTGCAATGCTGGGTCGCGCCGCAGACCTTCGCGCTGGGGCGGGCAGGCAGCGCCTTCGACGAGGAAGGACACCTCGCCGAGGAAGGCACGAAGAAGCGCGCCCAGGCCGTCATTGACCAAGTGCTGTGGGCGGCGGAGCGCCTGCAGCAAGGCTGAGTCGCTATTAAAGGAAGAGCAATGGAGTGCCGGCCCGGCTGCGGCGCGTGCTGCATCGCGCCTTCGATCACTTCTCCCATCCCCGGGATGCCCCGTGGCAAGCGCGCGGGGGAACGGTGCGTGCAGCTGGCCGACGACTCCTCATGCCTCATCTTCGGCCGGCCTGAGCGGCCAGCGTTCTGCTCCGGCCTGAGGCCCTCTGCCGAGATGTGCGGGAACAGCCGGGCGGAAGCGCTCGCATGGCTGCGCGTGCTGGAAGAAGATACGGCCCCGGACTGCTGAACAGCAGAACGCGTGCTGGGCCGGGCGCCTCAGCAAGGAGCACGCGCCCATCCGTAACAAGAGACTGCTCGCCCGAACGATCCCACCAGCGTCCCCGACGCCGGACTATCGCCCGCTCCCCTGCCCGACCGCATCCTGTGGCCATGTCCTTTCAGGAGATCCACATGAAGAAGCACATCAAATTGATCGCAGCAGTCGCCACCGCCGGCGGGCTTTTCGCCATGAGCAGCGCCCACGCCATTGCCCCGGCGGCGGCCGCCGGCATCGCCGCCTTGGCCGGAGCGGCGGTCGGCACCGCGGCAGCGCAAGCCAACCCGCCTGCGCTCGCGGTCGTCCCGTCGGCTGTGCCGGCGCCCGCCGTCACGGTCGTCCCGAATACGGTGGTGATGGGCGCAGCACCGGCGGTCCAGGAAGTGATCCCGGCGCCGCGAGCCGGCTACCGCTGGGATGAGGGCCACTACGAGATCCGCAACGGCGTCACCATGTGGGTGCCGGGCCACTGGGTCGCCACTGACGCGGTCATCTACCAGGAGTAAAGGGAACTGATCCGTCAGGACAAGGGGCACACGGGGTGCCTCTTGTTGCTGGGGTTCGTCCCCGCTCACCGCCCCGCAGGCGGGCGGTGAGCGCAGCGAACCCGGCGATCACAGCCCGGCCGCGGCACTTGGATTGCGGGTCGCGCCCGCAATGACATGCCCGTGCGCTTTCCTCGCGCGCCCCCTCCCCTCACTTGCGCTTTCTCCCGCGCGGTCCCCCTGTAGGTCGTGGTGAGCCCGCAGGCGAACCGCGACAGTCAGAACGGATAGTGCCGCGGCGTCGTCTGCACCGTGATCCAGCGAAGCTCGGTGAACTCGTAGATCCCCGCCCGCCCCCCGAAGCGCCCCATTCCGCTGCCCTTGACCCCGCCGAACGGCATCTGCGCCTCGTCGTGCACCGTGGGCGCATTCACGTGGCAGATCCCCGAATCGATCTTGCGCGCCACGTTGAACGCGCGCGCGATGTCCCGCCCGAACACCGCCGCCGACAAGCCGTACTCGTTGTCGTTGGCGCAGGCGATCGCCTCGTCCACGCCGCGCACGCGAACGATCGCCTTGACCGGGCCGAAGGTCTCCTCGTGGTAGATCCGCATCTTGGGGGTCACGTGATCCAGCAGCGTCGCCGGCATCAGCGTGCTGTCCGCCTTGCCGCCGCAGGCCAGCTTGGCGCCCTTGGCCAGCGCGTCGTCGACCAGCGCGTTGCAGTGGTCCACCGTGCTCATGCCGATCACGCTGCCCAACACCACCGGCTCGGGCTTGCGCGGGTCGCCCAGCGGCAGCGACTTCGCCTTGGCCGCGAACTTGCGCACGAACTCGTCGGCGATCTTCGCGTCGACGATGATCCGCTCGGTGCTCATGCAGATCTGGCCGCTGTTGGCGAAGCAGCCGAAAGCGGCCGCGTTCACGGCGTCGTCGATGTCGGCGTCGTCCAGGATCACCAGGGGCGCCTTGCCTCCCAGCTCCAGCACCGCGGGTTTCAGGTACTTCGCGCAGGTCTGCGCGATCAGCCGGCCGACGCGCGTCGAGCCGGTGAAGTTGACGCGCCGCACCGCCGGGTGCGACACCATCGCCTCCACCACCGCGCCGGCATCGCTGGGCGCATTGGTCACGTAGTTCACCACGCCCGCGGGGAAGCCCGCTTCGGCGAACGCCTCGATGATCAGCTGGTGGGTGCGCGGGCAGTTCTCGCTGCCCTTGAGGATCACCGTGTTGCCGCAGGCCAGCGGCGTGGCGATCGCGCGCACGCCGAGGATGATCGGCGCGTTCCACGGCGCGATCCCCAGCACCACGCCGGCCGGCTGGCGCATGCCCATCGCGAGCGAGCCGGGCACGTCGGAGGGAATCACCTCGCCGGCCACCTGGGTGGTGAGCGACGCGGCCTCGCGCAGCATGCCGCCGGCCAGCATCACGTTGAATCCGGCCCACATGCCGGTGGCGCCGGTCTCCGCCGCC
>DASWUI010000104.1:0-1809 GCA_036401715.1 Ramlibacter sp.
CTCAGCATGGTGCGAGCCTGAATGCAAAACGCCGCCCTCGGGCGGCGGATTGCGCGTGGCGCTGGGCTTCAGCCGCCCTTGCGCGGGCGCTTGCCGGGGTTCTTCTTGCTGCGGGTGTGGGAGCCGCGCTCCAGGCTGACCTTCTGGCCGTGGCCCGTGGTGTTGGTGCGGCCGCTCGGGGCCTTCGCCTTGGGGGTGGCCTTGCGGTCTGCTTCGGTGACGATCTTGTTGCCCATGACGGCTCCGTTGAATCTTGTGGGTTGAAAGGGACGAACCCGCGATTATCCCTCAGGCGGGGACCGGCCGCCGCGCGAGCCACGCGAGCGCGCCTTGCGCGGCCGCGCGGCCGGTCGCCAGGCAGGCGGTGAGCAGGTAGCCGCCGGTGGGCGCCTCCCAGTCCAGCATCTCGCCGGCGCAGAAGACGCCGGGCACGGCGCGCAGCATTCCGCCCGCGTCCATGGCGCCGAAGCGCACGCCGCCGGCGGTGCTGATGGCTTCGTCGAGCGGGCGAGGGCGCACGACCGTGATGGGCAGTGCCTTGAGGGCGTGGGCCAGTTCCACCGGGTCGGCCAGCTGCGCCGGCGTGAGCAGCTCGTGCAGCAGCGCCATCTTCAGGCCCTGGATGCCCAGGCGGCTCTTGAGGTGCGTGGACAGGCTGCGCGGCCCGCGCGGGCGGCGGACTTCCTCCAGCACCTGGGCCGCATCGTGCTGCGGCAGCAGGTCCACGTGCAGCGTCGCCTGGCCGTGCGCGGCGATGTGCTCGCGCAGCCGCGCGCTGAAGGCATAGACCAGGCTGCCTTCGATGCCGGTGTCGGTGACGACGAACTCACCGGGCTGCCGCTCGGCGCGGCCCTGCGCGTCGGTGAAGGAGATCGCGACCGTCTTCAGGGGCTGGCCGGCGAAGCGCTGGCGAAGGTGGTCGCTCCAGCCGCTGCGGCCGGGGGCGGTGGGCGCGACGTCGAAGCCGCAGTTGGAGGGCTGCAGCGGCGCGATGTCCACGCCGCGCTCCCGCAGCCAGGGGACCCAGGCGCCGTCGGAGCCCAGGCGGGCCCAGCTCGCGCCGCCCAGGGCCAGGACCACGGCGTCCGCCTGGTGCACGAGCTCGCCCGCCGGCGCGGCGAAGCGCAGCGCGCTGCCTTCCGTCCAGCCGGTCCAGCGATGCCGCGTGTGCACCCGCACGCCGCTGGCGCGCAGGCGGTGCAGCCAGGCGCGCAGCAGCGGCGCGGCCTTCATGTCGGTGGGGAACACGCGACCGGAGGTGCCCACGAAGGTTGGGATGCCCAGGCCCGCGGCCCAGGCGCGCACGGCTTCGCCGTCGAAGGCCGTGATCGCGTCCCGCAGCGCGGACTGCCGCTCGCCGTAACGCGCCAGCAGCTTGCCGGTCGCTTCGGAGTGCGTGAGATTCAGGCCGCCGCGGCCCGCCAGCAGGAACTTGCGCCCCACCGAGGGCATGGCGTCGAACAGGTCCACCACCACGCCAGCGCGTGACAGCACCTCGGCGGCCATGCGGCCGGCCGGGCCGCCGCCGACGATGGCAACGCGGGCCTGGTTCATCGCGAGATCCCGGCCCGCGCCGGGATGGTGGCCACGCTTCGCTCAGGCCACCACTTTGGCACTGGACTCGGCGACGTAATCGATGTTCTTGCTGTTCAGGGCGGCCACGCAGATGCGGCCGCTCTCGATGCCGTACACGCCGAACTAGTTGCGCAGGCGGACCATCTGGTCCTTGGTGAGGCCGGAGTAGCTGAACATGCCGACCTGCTGGGTGATGAAGCTGAAATCGCGCGTGACGCCCTTTTCCTTGAGCTT
>DASWUI010000105.1:0-8560 GCA_036401715.1 Ramlibacter sp.
CGCAGACCGCGGGCACCTTCGTCTGCAACCAGACCTTTTACGGCCTGATGCACCTGCTGGCGCAGCCGAAGTGGCGGAGCGTGCGCGGCGGCCTCATCCACGTCCCGTGGCTGCCGCAGCAGGGCCAGCCCTCCATGCGCGTGGAGGAGATCGTGCGCGGCCTCGAACTCGCGATCGCCTGCGCGCTGTCCACGCACCACGACATCCGCAAGGAAGCCGGCGCGCTGAATTGACCCCGCGGCAGCGCCCGCGGACCCCCACGCCTAGAATCGGGGCGTGTCCACCCTGAATGCCGATCTCCACTGCCACTCCGTGGTATCCGACGGCACGCTCGAACCCGAGGTGCTGGCGGCGCGGGCCGCGGCCAACGGGGTGGAACTGTGGTCGCTCACGGACCACGACGAGATCGGGGGGCAGCACCGCGCGGCCGAAGCGGCGCGCGCCCACGGCATGCGCTACCTCACCGGGACCGAGATCTCCGTCACCTTCGCCGGCGAAACGGTGCACATCGTCGGCCTGGGCTTCGACGCCGACGACCCGCAGATGAAGCGCGGGCTGGAAGACACGCGGGGCGGCCGCGGGGAGCGCGCCCGCGAGATCGCCGCCGGACTCGCCAAGGTGGGGATCCAGGACGCCTACGAGGGCGCCCTGAAGTACGTGGGCAACCCGGAACTGGTCTCGCGCACCCACTTCGCGCGCTACCTGGTGGAGGTCGGCGCCTGCAGGGACACCAACGAGGTGTTCCGCCGCTTCCTCACCGAGGGCAAGCCCGGCTTCGTGCCGCACCGCTGGGCCTCGCTGAAGCATGCCATCCGCTGGATCACCGAGGCCGGCGGCATCGCCGTGATCGCGCACCCGGCGCGCTACCGGCTCACGGCCAACGAGGAATACGCCCTGTTCACCGAGTTCAAGGCGCACGGCGGCCGCGCCGTGGAAGTCGTGACCGGCAGCCACACGGCCGCGGAATACGCGCGCTACGCAGACACCGCGTGCGAGTTCGGCCTGGCGGCCTCGCGCGGCAGCGACTTCCACAGCCCCGACGAGAGCCACACCGACCTCGGCAAGCTGCCCAACCTGCCCGGGGAACTCGTCCCGGTCTGGGAACTGCTGGCCGACCGGATCCGGTGAGCAGCGACACGGCCACCCTGCCGCTGCGCCGACCGCATGCCCTGGCCGGCATCGCGCTGGTGGTCGCGGCCAGCGCCTGCTTCGCGGCCCTGGACACCACCACCAAGTACGTCAGCGCCTCGGTGCCGCTGCTCATGGCGCTGTGGTTCCGCTACCTGTTCCAGGCGGTCGCCACGACGGCGGTGGTCGTTCCCACGCGCGGGCGGGCGGTCTGGCGCACGCACCACCTGCCCTGGCACCTGCTGCGCGGCGTGCTGCTGCTCACGAGCAGCCTGCTGGCCTTCCTGAGCCTGCGCTACATGCCGGTGGGCGAGTTCACCGCCATCGTGATGATCACGCCGCTGGCCATCACGCTGCTGGCGGCCACCCTCCTGAAGGAGCAGGTCTCGCTGCTGCGGTGGCTGCTGGTGGCGGGCGGCTTCGCCGGCACGCTGATCATCATCCGGCCGGGCGGCGGCAGCTTCGGCTGGAGCAGCCTGCTGCCGCTGGCCCTGGTGGCCAGCAACTCGTGGTTCCAGGTGCTCACCAGCAAGCTGGCGCGCACCGAGGACCCGGTGACGATGCACCTGTACACCGGCTGGACGGGCACGCTGATCGCCTCGCTGGCCCTGCCCTTCGTCTGGACCACGCTGCCGAACCCGTGGCTGTGGGCCGGCCTGTGCTTCATGGGGCTCACCGCCACGGTCGGCCACTTCATGCTGATCCTGGCCTACTATCGCGCCCCGGCGGCGACGCTCACGCCCTACCTGTACAGCCAGATCGCGTTTGCCATGCTGGGCGGCGCGATCGTCTTTTCGCACGTGCCCGACCACCTGTCGCTGGCCGGAATCGTCATGATCGCGGTCTGCGGCGCGGCGGGCGCCTGGCTCACGGTGCGTGAGCGGCGCGCCGCGCCCTGAAACCATGGCCCAGTATTTCGAACTGCACCCGGAGAACCCGCAGCCGCGCCTGCTGAAACAGGCGGCGGCGATCCTCGACGCGGGCGGCGTCGTGGCCGTGCCCACCGATTCCAGCTATGCGATCGCCTGCCATCTCGACGACAAGGCGGCCGCCGATCGCCTGCGCCAGATCCGGCGCGTCGACGACAAGCACCTGCTCACCCTGCTGTGCCGCGACCTGAGCGAGCTGTCGAACTACGCGCGCGTGGACAACAAGCAGTACCGGCTGCTCAAGTCCGCCACCCCGGGTCCCTTCACCTTCATCCTGGACGCCACCCGCGAGGTGCCGCGGCGCGTGAGCCACCCGCAGCGCAAGACCATCGGCTTGCGCGTGCCGGACCACCGGGTGCTGCAGGAGCTGCTGGCGATCCACGGCGCCCCGCTGCTCGCCACCACGCTGATCGACCCGAACGACCATCCGGAGCCGGTCAACGACCCCGACCGGATCCGCGAACGCTTCCAGAAGGTGCTCGATGCGGTGATCGGCGCCGGGCCCTGCCCGGACCAGCCGACCACCGTGGTGGACCTCACGCCCATGGGGACCGGCGGTGACGCGGTGCTGGTGCGCCGGGGCCGCGGCGACCCCTCCATCCTGGGCCTGTGAGCCCCTCTGAGACAATCCCGGGGTGAACTTCGAACAGACGATCCAGACCATCCTGATCTTCGCCCTGCCGGTGCTCTTCGCGATCACCGTGCACGAGGCGGCGCACGGCTACGTGGCGCGCCACTTCGGCGACAACACCGCCTACATGATGGGGCGGGTGACGCTCAACCCCTTCAAGCACATCGACCCGATCGGCACCATCCTGATGCCGCTGATGCTGTACTTCGCGACCTCGGGAGCCTTCCTCTTCGGCTATGCCAAGCCCGTGCCGGTCAACTTCGGCCACCTGCGCCGGCCCAAGCGCGACATGATCTGGGTGGCGCTGGCGGGACCCGCCTCCAACTTCATCCAGGCCATCCTGTGGGCGGTGTTCTACGCGCTGCTGCTCGGGATGGGCCTGACCGAGCGCTTCTTCCTCGAGATGGCCAAGGCCGGCGTGCTGGTGAACCTGGTGATGTGGGCCTTCAACCTGTTTCCCCTGCCGCCGCTGGACGGCGGCCGCGTGCTGGTGGGCCTGCTGCCCGCGCGCCAGGCCTATGCGCTGTCGCGCGTCGAGCCCTGGGGCTTCTTCATCGTGCTGGGCCTGGTGCTGATGGGGATCGTCAGCACCTACTGGCTGCGCCCGCTGATCTCGTTCGGCTACTGGGTGCTGGGCCTGCTGCTCGCGCCCCTGCAATTCCTCCTGACCTGACATGAGCTCCGTCGTCCGCTACCTCACCGGCATCACGACCACCGGCACGCCCCACCTGGGCAACTACGTGGGCGCGATCCGGCCCGCCGTGCAGGCGAGCCGCCGCGCCGGCACCGAGAACTTCTACTTCCTGGCCGACTACCACGCGCTCATCAAGTGCGACGAGCCGGCGCGCATCCAGCGCTCGACGCTGGAGATCGCCGCCTGCTGGCTGGCGGCGGGGCTCGACCCGGAGCAGGTGTTCTTCTACCGGCAGTCGGACATTCCCGAAGTGACCGAGCTCACCTGGCTGCTCACCTGCGTGACCGGCAAGGGCGTGCTCAATCGCGCGCATGCCTACAAGGCGCAGGTGGACAAGAACACGGCGGCCGGCGTGGACGTGGACGCCGAAGTGACCATGGGCCTGTTCATGTACCCGGTGCTCATGGCGGCGGACATCCTGCTGTACAAGGCGCACAAGATCCCGGTGGGCCGCGACCAGATCCAGCACATCGAGATGGCGCGCGACATGGCGCAGAGCTTCAACCACCTGTACGGCGAACACCTGGTGCTGCCGGAAGCGGAAGTCGACGAGTCCGTGGCGCTGCTGCCCGGCCTGGACGGCCGCAAGATGAGCAAGAGCTACGACAACGTGATCGGCCTGTTCGCCCCGCGCGAGCAGGTGCGCAGGCAGATCTTCTCCATCGTCACCGATTCGCGCGCGCCGGGCGAGCCCAAGGAAGTGGAAGGCTCGGCGCTGTTCCAGATCTACCAGGCCTTCGCCACCCCGGAGGAAACGCAGAAGCTCCGCCAGGCCTATGCCGAGGGCATCTCCTGGGCCGACGCCAAGCAGCTGCTGTTCGAGCGCATCGACCGCGAGATCGCGCCCATGCGCGAGCGCTACCAGCACCTGGTGGACCATCCGCAGGAGCTGGAGCGCATCCTGCAGGCCGGCGCGGCCAAGGCGCGCGGCCGCGCCGCGCCGCTGCTGCGCGAGCTCAGGCATGCGGTCGGCCTGCGCGACCTCGCCAGCACGGCGGGCGCGGGCAGGAAGGAAAAGGCGAAAGCCGCCCTGCCCAGCTTCAAGCAGTACCGCGAGGCCGACGGCCGCTTCTATTTCAAGTTGGTCGATGCCCAGGGCCGGCTGCTGCTGCAAAGCACCGGCTTCGCTTCACCGAAGGAAGCGGGGCAGTTGATCGCCGCCATGAAGCAGGCCCAGGCGCTGCCGGCCGGGGACCAGGCGCGGCTGGCCGAGGGCGTCGCCGCCGAGCAGGTGGCGCAAGCTCTTCGCGATTTGGCCGACACTTGATACCAAGGAGTTAGCACACTCCTCCTCATGGTCGAAGCTGTATGCTTGCCGGCATTGTTGCGGAACCACATTTGTCAAAAAACATGACCCTGTACGTCATCGACGACCATCCGCTGATGCGGGAGGCCGTCGTGATGCTGTTGCGCCGGATGCGTCCCGGCGCCGAAGTCGTCGAACTCGACCGCCTGGGCGGCATCGAATCGGCCGTCAAGCAGCACGGCACGCCCGACCTGATCACGCTGGACCTGAAGCTGCCGGACACCACCGGCACCTCCGGCGTCCACGAGCTGAAGAAGCGCTTCCCCGAGACCCCGCTGGCCGTGCTGTCCGCCTCGCCCGCGGCGGACGCCGAGGAGCAGTGCATCGAGGCCGGCGCCGACATCTACATCGAGAAGTCCTCCGGCGGCCAGGAGATCGGCAACGCGCTGCGCGCGCTGTTGTCGGCCGACGGCCAGTTCGAGGAACTCGCGCCCACGGACAACAAGCTGTCCAAGCGCCAGAAGCAGCTGATCGTGATGCTCGATCGCGGCCTGTCCAACCGCGAGATCGCCGACGAACTCGGGATCAGCGAGCACACGGTGAAGGTGCACCTGTGGCGCCTGTTCCGCCGGCTGGGCGTCAAGAGCCGCACGCAGACCATCCACTACGCCCGCGTTCACGGCCTGCTGGCGAGCTGAGCGACGCTGGCGGCGGCGCGCTCCGCCGCGGCGCGCGCGTCCGTCGGGTGCAGCGCCAGCCGGAACACCGTGCCCCGCCCCACCCGCGACTGCAGGGTGAGCGGGTGCCCGAGGATGTGCGTGAGCCGCCCGACGATGTACAGGCCCAGGCCGAAGCCCTCCTCGGTTCCGGCGCTGGGCACCTTGTAGAACTCGCGGAAGATCTCGCGCTGGTGCACCGGCGCGATCCCCACGCCCGTGTCCCAGATCTCCACGCGCGGCCCGTGGCGGGTGGCGCGCGAGGCCAGCAGGATGCCGCCCTGCTGCGTGTACTTCACGGCGTTGGAGATCAGGTTGCCGACCACCCGCTGCAGCAGGATGGGATCGGTGACCGCCGTCGCGTGGCGCGCGCGCACGCGGAACTGCAGGCCCTTGGCCTCGCAAAGCGGCCGGTACTGCAGTTCCAGGTCGCGCAGCAGCTTGGCCACGTTGACCGTCTCGATGTTCAGCCGGATCTTGCCGGAGTCCAGCCGCGCCAGGTCGAACAGCGAGTCGAACAGCTGGTTCACCGCCTTGGTCGATTCGACGATCTTGGGCGCGAGTTCGTGCACCAGTTCGGGTTCGCTCCCCAGCCAGTCGGCGTAGAGCCCGAGGGCGTGCACCGGCTGGCGGATGTCGTGCGCCGCGCTCGCCAGGAAGCGGTTCTTGATCTCCACCGCGTCCAGCGCCGCCTGCGTCTGGCGCGTCAGGGACTCGATCAGTTGCGCATTGCGGAACTGCAGCTCGAAATTGCGCCTGTGGGTTTCGTGCAGCCGCCGTCCCGCCTGCCGCAGCACCTGCCAGAACACCAGCAGCAATGCCACCAGCCACCAGTGGTAGGCCGGCCCCTGCAGCCGCAGTTCGATCCCCATGCGCCAGGCCATCACGCCCAGCGCGGTGAGGGCCAGCGTGTCCAGGTAGGCGCGCAGCGTCGCCAGGTGGCTGGAAAGGCTGTTGATCGAGAACATGGCCAGTCCCGCCATCGCCAGCCAGCAGATGAACTGGTCGGCGAGCGACGAACGGTCGAAGTAGAGAACCGTCATCAGCCCCCAGACGAAGGCGGAAAGCGGCCAGGCGAGCTGGTGGCGGCGGAAGAAGGCCAGGTGTTCGTCGCTGCCCTGGTGCACCACCTCGCGTTCGTAGCGCCGCAGGATCCGGTAGCGCCAGGCGGCGGCGGCCACTCCCGCCAGCACCCACGCGGCCAGCAGGGGCGGCGAGGCGTCGGACCAGAGCACGCCCACCACCATCGCCATCAGGAGCAACCCCACCCACTGGGTATTGCGCTGGGTTCGCATCAGGCTGCGAACCAGTTCCCCCTCCACCCACTGGGCCTCGGCGGAGGGCGTCGGGGCCGGCAGGATCTCGGGTTTCATGGCACGAAGTCTAAACACCGCTTCCGCGAGGGCGCGCCCGCGGGAAGGAGCCCACCGACACAGCTATGGGCATCGTCCTACAAGCCGCGGCAGGCAATGCGAACAGACTCTGCCGTTGCGTTGACCTGACGCCCACAAGCCGGCAGCGCACACCCTGGACACGGGCAGCTGCCCCTGATGTTCGCAGACCAACCTAGACGAGGACCCCATGGATTCCCAGACCGCCCACGACACCGACAACGTCAAGCCCGCCCCCAAGAAGTCCCTGCGCGGTTTCGCTGCGATGGACCCGCAGCGCCAGCGCGAGATCGCCAGCCTGGGTGGCCGCGCCGCCCACCAGTCCGGCCACGCGCACGAGTTCACCAGCGAGGAAGCCCGCGCCGCCGGCAAGAAGCGCCACGCCCGCGCCGCGGCCGCGCAGACCGAAGCGCCCCGCGCGAGCTGAGCCCCTGCGGGCGTAGGACGCGGCGGTCCATGGCTGGGCCGCGGGGCTGACAGGCCCCGCCGGTCCCGCCGCCTACGATGGCGCCATGCCATCCAGCCTGGACGCCGGGACCCCGCCCGAAGCCCGCGCCACCGACCGCACGCCGGCCGAGGTTTGCGCCTCGCCGGCGTTTCAACTGGCGCTGGCGAATCGCGCCCTCTGGGCGGCCACGCTGTCGCTCATGACGGCGTACATGGCCAACCAGGCGCCGGCCCACCGCTGCCTGCTGGCGCGCCGGATCTCCCGCAACTTCGACACCCTGTCGCGGCAGGACTGCTTCGACAGCGGCTGCCGTTCCAGCTTCGGCCGCCTGGCCCGCCGCTGGCACGCACGGGCCGAGCAACTGGCCCCCGACCCGCGGCCGACCCGTACCGCCCTGGCCAACCCGTTCTTCTGAGTCGCCACTGCGCAGCCCCGGCGGCTATGGGCGCGCGCCTACAGGGCGGCCGGGGCGCGTCCGACAGCATGGCCGGGCACACATTCGCAAACTGCCCTGAAACATTCACAAGCAATTCCGGATGGCTGATACCAAGGGCATGGCGAAAACCTCCACGCGCTCGTTGTGGAAAGGCGCCATCACGTTCGGTCTGGTCCACATCCCGGTCGGCCTCTATTCGGCGACCGAAGAGACGGACGTCGACTTCGACTGGCTCGACCGCCGCACGATGGACCGGGTGGGCTACACGCGCATCAACAAGCGCACCGGCCGCGAGATCGACAAGGAAGACGTGGTCAAGGGCGTCGAGTACGGCAAGGGCAACTACGTCGTCCTGTCGCCCGAGGAGATCGCCCAGGCCTATCCGCGCACCACGCAGACGATAGAGATCGAGGCCTTCGTGGACGTGAACGAGGTGCCCTTCGTGTATCTCGAGAAGCCCTACTACACGGCGCCCATCAACAAGGGCGAGAAGGTGTACGCGCTGCTGCGCGAGGCGCTGAAGGCGACCGGCAAGGCCGGGCTCGCGCGGGTGGTGATCCACAGCAAGCAGCACCTGGCCGTGGTGCTGCCGTGCGGCCCCGCGCTGGTGCTGAACCTGCTGCGCTGGGGTGGCGAGGTCCGCTCCTGGGCGGACCTGCCGCTGCCGTCCGCGGGCAAGGCCGGCCTCAAGGACGCCGAACTGAAGATGGCCACGCACCTGATCGAGGAGATGAGCGGGCACTGGGATCCCGGCGAATTCCGCGACAACTTCCACGACGCGATCATGAAGCTGGTGGAGGCCAAGGCGAAGGCCGGGGACACCGCCACGGTGGAACCGCTGGAGGAGGCGCCCCACAAGGAGGGAGCCGACGTCATCGACCTGACCGAGCTGCTGCGGCGCAGCCTCAAGGGCGGCGCCCGGGCGGCGGCCGCGCCCGCGC
>DASWUI010000106.1:0-13404 GCA_036401715.1 Ramlibacter sp.
CCTTCCGCCCTGCGCCGCATCCTGCCGCGGATGCGCCCGGCGGATGTGCGCATGCAGCGGGCAACGCTCGCCCTGCCTGTCGTTGCCGTAGTCGAAGATGTTGCGCCGATCCGGATTCGCGATCTGCGGGGCCGCCATGGGCATGCCGTCGCGGGTGCGCCCCATCAGCTTGCCGTACACCAGCTCCACGTAGTCGGCAGGCGCGCCTCCGAGCGCTGCGGCGACCTGGGCCGCGCCGGCCGAGACCGCGCGCTCCAGGCGGCTGGCGAACTGGCGGTACTTGCGCATCACCATGAAGCTGCCGTTGCCCATCCACCTCAGGCGCTCGGCCAGGCGCGCGGCGAACGCGGGGTCGAGCTTCGGGTCCGCCGGGTCGGGTTCGAAGTCCTCGGTGTTCGCGTGCCCGTGCACCAGCTCGCCGAGGTGGATGCGATTGCGGTCGAACTTGTGGATGCCCGGCTCCACCTCCGGCTGCCCCTGCCCGTCCGCGTAGCCGAAGTGCTCGACCACCTCCTGCCGTCCCTGCTGCGTGCGCAGGTTGCGGCGCAAGGACTGGATGGACAGGATGCGCATCCCGGGAACGGCCTGCACCAGCTTCAGTACCTCCGCCCGCAGCGGGTGCTTCGGCTCGAAGTAGTCCACGGCCGCCAGCGCATCGGCGTCCGCCGCCGTGCCACGCAGTTGCAGCACGGCCTGGACACTCTCCATGGCCACCGGGAAAGCGCTGTTCGGCGGCGCGTCCAGGCCCTGGTAAGAGGCCGGCCGCCTCCAGTGCTGCGGATGGTTGTGGCGCACGTCGCCCAGCTGTCCGGCGCGAGCCTCCATACCGTGCCGGAACTCCTCGGGAAACAGCTCGAGTTCGGTTTCGGTGAGTCCCGCCGCGCGCAGGCCGGCGGGCGTCACGCCCAGCGTGCGAAAGACGGTTCCGGCGGCGGCGCCCGTCATGGCCGCCTCGCTCGTGACGCCCTCGACCGGGTCCCGCATCCTGGCCAGGAAGTCGGACATCGCCGCCGGCGCGTCGAAGGACAGCAGCAACACCAGTCCGTGGGTGACGTCCGGGTAGGTCCGCAGGATCCCTGCTTGCACCTCCTGGCACACGGCCGCCGGGACCACGCCGCCCTTGTGCGCCGCGGGGGGTGCCGGCCGGCGCAGGCCTACGGCATCCGGCGTGGGGAACAGCCAGTCGAGCTGGCGGGCAAATCGCTCCCGCGCGTCGTCGAGCGCCTTTTTGATCACGCCGGAATTGCGCTTCTGCACGAACTCCAGCAGCAGCTGCTGGCTGGCGCAACGCAATACCTCGTCGTCCGCCTCCGCGCTGGGATAGAGGTCGCGCAGCCGGTACAGCGTGGTGAGGCCCTGCAGGCCGGTGCGGACCGCCTCGCGCGCCATGCGCTCATCGCCGGGGTAGGCGATGGCCGGGTCGTCCGGGGCAGTTGCACCCTGGAACAGGCGATCCACGGCCTCCTCGGCCGTCGGCAGAACCGCCCTCAGCTCGCTCCTGTGGCTGTCGACGCCGGGCTGCCCGCAATCCCGCAGCCGCATGCGCTCCACGCGCCGCAGGTACAGCAGGTCGCGGGCGGACGCGTCCGGCGGGCCATAGAAGAAGCCGGTTTCCACCTGGACCCGGCGTGCCCACCCCAGCCACTCCTCGAACGTGTGGTCGTAGGCGGTGACGTAGCCCTCCGTGCTGCAGAAGATCAGGTCGAGCAGCGTGCCGACCTTCTCCCAGAGCACCCGGATGTAGGACTCCCAGCTGCCGTCGAAGGTGACGGCCAGCATCACGTTGTCCTCGGGTTCCAGCACGGCGACGCGCACCGAATGGATCACGCCGACCCGTTCGACCGAATCGGACAGCAGCCGCGCGACCGAATACTCGTGGGAAGCCGTGCGCGCACCATGCAGGGTGTCGAGCACGCGCTTGATGCGCGTCTTGTAGGTCACCGAGTCCATGGCGGGCACCATGCCGGGCTTGATGCGGGCCAGCAGTGTCAGGTCCGAACTGCCGCCGAGCCCGCGCCCCTTGATGATGGTGTCTCGCTGCATGGTTCCCTCCGTCGTGCAAGCCACGGACCATGCCAGATGTTCCGTGGGCGCGTCCAGAGAGGCGTCCCTCATCCAGGCGAGGCGATCGCCCGGAACTTCAGCGCAGGCGCAGTTCCTGGTGACTGTCCCGAGCCCTGGTCTCGACAATGTCGTCGAGCGCTTTCACCATCCCGGAAAAGCTGCCGTAGTGGTGGTCCTTCAGGTTGAAGGTGGCGTCCAGCCGCTTGATCATCGGATAGACCTCCGCCTTGCTCACCCAGGCATCGCCCTTCTTCTCGGCCAGCAGCCGCACCGCGCGCCGCAGCAGATCCGCGGGCGTGTCCTTCTCCGGCGCCGCCGCCGGCGCGGCGGACGGGTCACCGGGCAACGAGGCCGGAACCGCGATCTCCTGCTCCGGCACCACATCGACCAGACCCTCGTAGTACCTGAACTCGTCGCAGCTCTTGGCCCAGTGCTTGTTGGTGGCCTTGCGGGTGCCCACGCCGACCAGCGTGCGCCCGGCTGCCTTGATCTTGTGCGACACGGGCATGAAGTCGCTGTCCCCGCCGACGATCACGACCGTGCCGATGTGCGGAAAACGGGCGACGTCCTCCATCGCGTCGAGGCACAGGCGGATGTCGGCGCCGTTCTTGGCGGCGCCCCCGGGCGGGAACAGCTGGACCAGTTCCACGGCGTTCTGCAGCAGCGCCTCGCGGTAGCGGCCGAAGAACTGCCAGTTGCAGTACGCCCGGTTGATGGCCACGGGGCCGAAGGACGCGGCGAGCTCCACCACGGCCTGTACGTCGATCAGGCGCTCCTGCAACTTGAACCGGTTCTCGCGACCGTAGGAGCCGGGCTCCTTTTCCTCGCTCAGGCCCGCGTGCAGGTTCTCGAAATCCCAGTAGAGGGCGACCGACCGCCCTTCATCATCGGCTTGGTGCGACATGCTCTTCCTCCCGCCCGCATCGTAGCGGCAGGAGGGAGGCCGCGCTCACCGCTGGCACCACTGGATCTCGCAGGGAATCCCGTCGTCGTCCTCGTCCAGCTCCAGCTTGTTGCCCTTGCAGTTCTGCAGGAAGAACATGGCCTCCTCGCAGGACTTCATCTGCTGGCACTGCGTGCGCGCGTCGCAGCGGTAGAGCGGCCTGCCGAGGGCGGGTGAGGACGCGGGGCGCGGGACTTCGAGGGCACTCGGGGCCGGCACGGCCGGGACGTCCGTGGACTGCTGCCACCAGGCGAACCAGGCGAAGCCGCCCAGCGTGCCCAGCGCGATGGCGCCTGCAACGACCCGTTCCGCAATTCGCAAAGTGTGCCTCCCTGTTGCACCCATCGTAACGATCCCGGGCGGGATGCGGGCGTGGTACGGCTCAGCCAGCTTGCGTGGGACGGCACCTACAGCCGCGCCGGGACGGGCGGACTATCCTGAGGCATCCATCCCACGAGGAGAACGTCATGGCGAATCCCGGCACGGACAAGCCCGAGCGCATCGACGTCAACGACAAGGCCGCCTGCGAAAGCTGGGCGCATCGCCTGAATGTCACGCACGAGAAGCTGCGGCAGGCGGTGGGCGAGGTCGGCGACGACGCGGCGGAGGTCGAGAAGCACCTGAAGCAGCCGCGGAACCCGGACCGCGCCGGCGACGGGAGCTGACCCCCCGCCCCGTCATTCCCGCGAAGGCGGGAACCCAAGGCGTTCAAGGAGCGAGAGCGGCGCGTTGCGCCGCGTTGGGAAGCCTTGGGTCCCCGCCTTCGCGGGGATGACGGGGTGGGATCTCAACCGGCCGTGGCCGCCGTCTTCGCCAGCACCGCCAGCGTATTGCGCGCCGCCGCCACCCCCATGTTCACATAGGCATCGCTGGTCACCTCGCCGATCACCCATTCCCTCCGCGGGCCAATGGAGCGAGGATTCGTGATTCAACCAGCCCGCGACAGTGTTGCCGCGGCGCCCGTGCAACAGCTAGAACTTGCCGCTGATCACCGCCTTCGCAATCACGTGTGCGCCGAACTTCGCCTCGAAGTCGTCGATGGTGAGCGGCTTGCGCGGATCCACCTGCAGCCTGTCCTTCGTCGCGAACACGGCGAAGCGGTAGGTGTGCACGCCGTCCGGCGGGCACATGCCTTCGTAGCCTTGGGCGTGACCCGTCGTCGTGCCGAGGTCGCCCGGCAGATGCGCGCCCGCGGCGACGTCCAGCTGGCCCGAAGCGGGCACGTTGAAGACGTTCCAGTGCACCCAGACCTTGCCGGCGGGGCGCACCGCATCGGGGTCGTCGGAAACGATCGCGAGGTACTTCGCCTCGGGCGGGATGCCGCGCACCGAAAGTTGCGGCGGCTGGTCCGAGCCGCCCTTGGCACGGCACGCATGGGGCCTGGCGACGTGGCCGCCGACGATGCTGGATGAGGTGAGTTGCATGGGGACCTCCGCTTGCGGTGCGACGGAGGATGCTCCCGCGCCCTTGCGCGGGCAAGGTGCGCGGCTAGAAAGCTTGCCCTGGCTCAAGCCGGCAGTCGAAGCACGCGCCCGTGCGGCGCGAACGGCCGGGCGTCAGATCGCTTTCGCGAGCCGCGCAATCCCCTCACGGATCCTGTCCACGTCGGCCGTCGCGAAACTGAGCCTCAGCGTGGCGGGGTCGGGATCCTTCGCGAAGAACGGCGCACCCGGTACGAAGGCCACGTTCTGCTCGATCGCGCGCTTGGCGAAGACGCCCGCATCCTTCACCTTCCCGCCGGCTCCCGTCAGCCGCGCCCAGAAGAACAGCCCGCCCTGCGGCGCCGTGAACTCGATCGCATCCCCCAGCTCGCGCTTGAGCGCCTCCGCCATCGTCCGCGCGCGTTCCGCATAGACCTCGCGCACGTGCTTCAGCGTGGCCGGCATGCGGCCGCTCTTCAGGTACTGCGCCGCCGTCGCCTGCGCGAAGGTGCTGGTGTGCGCATCGCTGAACTGCTTGCACATCGTGGCCTTGGCCAGCAGCTCGGGCTGCGCGACGAGCCAGCCCACGCGGAGGCCGGGGCTCAGCACCTTGCTGAGCGACCCGCAGTGCGCGATCCATTCGCGGCTGCCCGGCACGTCCCTGGACAGCGCCAGCATGCTCGGGGGCGGCGCCTCGCCGAAGTACAGGTCGCCGTAGGGGTCGTCTTCGACGATCAGCACCTGGTACTTCACCGCCAGTTCCAGGATCTTCCTGCGCCGCTCCAGCGACAGCAGCGCGCCGCTCGGGTTGCCGAAGGTAGGGATCAGGTACACGAACTTGGGCTTGTGCTGGACGATCATCTGCTCCAGCTTGTCCACCTGCACGCCGTGCGCGTCGATGGGCGCGCTCTCGATGTCGGCGCCATAGAGGCGGAAGCACTGGATGGTCGCCAGGAAGGTCGGGCCCTCCACGATCACCTTGTCGCCCTCGCTGATCAGCGTCTTGCCCAGGAGATCCAGCGCCTGCTGGCTGCCGGTGGTGACGATCAGGTTGTGCGGCTCGATGTCGCTCACACCCTTGCTGCGCTCGAAGGCGGCGAGCTGCGTGCGCAGGGGCTCGTAGCCTTCGGTGGCGCCGTATTGCAGCGCGCCGCCGGGTTCCTCCTGCAGGGCGCGCTGGGAGGCCTCGCGCAGGCCGTCCACGTCGAACATGGCGCTGTCCGGGAAGCCGCCGGCGAAGCTGATGATGCCGGGCTTGCCCAGGAGCTTGAACAGCTCGCGGATGGCGGAGGTTTCTACGTTGTCGAGGCGGGTGGCGAATTGGAGGGGCATGGTGGGCTCGGGATGCGTACGCCCGCCATTCTTGCACCACCGTGGGAACGCCCGCCGAGGTGGGGGTTCGTGGGTCCCGGGTCAAGCCCGGGACGACATCCCTCCTACCGCGGCTTGTCGCTCTCCGGCGGTGTGCTGAGGTCCGGCGACGCGATCGGCTTGTCTTCGTCCACCACCTCCAGCTTGCGCTGTTCGCCCCACCCCTGGGACGCCAGCGCGCGTTCGGGCTCGCGTTCCTCCGGGAAGAGTTCGCCTTCGCGGCGCACGTCCATGTTGTGGCTGGGCGCCATGTCGGCGCGGGCGGTGCCGAAGCTGCGTTCCATGTCCGTGCCCTGCCGCTCGGCGACCACGTCGCGCAGCGGGCGCTCGCCGGCGCGGTGGACCAGGTTCAGGTCGCCCGCTTCCAGGCCGTGCAGCACGTTCTGGGCGCGCTCGGCTTCCGCCTCGTCGCGGCCTTCCACGATCACCACGTAGAGCCCGCGCTCCACCGCGCTGGAATAGGTGTCCGCATGCGGCGCGTGCTTGCCGGCGCCGAACAGGCGCTCGAAGAAGGAGAACTTGGCCACCACGTCGCGGTCGTGGTGTTCCTCGTCGCCCATGGGGCTGCCGTCGGCGTGGCGGTGCTCGACGTGCACCGCGTGGCGTTCGAAACCGGATTGCACCAGCCGCTCCGCGGCCTGTTCGGCCTGGGTGCGGTCCTCGAAAGTACAGATGGCGGTATGCATCGCGTCGTTCCTCCTACAGCGGCTTGTCGTCCTGGTCGGCGTAGCGCAGCCCCGGCGGGCGGTCGCTGTCCGGGTCGCGCAGGTCGGGCCCCGTCGTGGGTGTCACCACGTGGGAAGCGGCGGGTCGGCCGGCGCCGCCGGAGTTCCCCGCGCCACCGCCGCTCCAGCCCTCGTAGGGTTCGCGGCTGCGCTCCACCATGCCCGCGGTGCCGGTGCCGTCGCCGCGCAGGCCCACGATGTCGCGCAGGGGGCGCTGCTCGCGGCGGTCCACGATGGTCAGGTCGCCGGCCTGCATGTCGTGCAGCATCGCGCGGGCGCGCTCCACTTCGGCCGGGTCCTGGCTGTCCACCACCACCACGTAGGCGCCGCGCTCCACGTGGCGCGCGTAGGTGTCCGCATGGCCCGCGTGCCGGTCGCGGCCGAACAGGCTGGCGAAGAAGTTGCCCAGCGATGCCAGCCGGCCGGGATCCATCGCGACCTCGCGCTCCATGCCGTCCCAGCGGTCGTTGGCGTCGCCGCCCTCCGCCCGTGCGTGCTTGTGTTCGATGTGCAGGTCATGGCGGGGAAAGCCCGCCCGCACCAGGGTGTCCACGGCGTCGCGGGCCCGGCTCTTGTCGTCGAATGCGCAGATCGCGGTATGCATCTCGTTGTTCCTTTCTCTCGGGTTTCCTTCCCTGCATGTTGGGCTGACCCCCGGACATAAGTGTCGTCCAGCCGAGGGCTGGCGGGTAGGTCCGGGACTACCCTGTGGCACCGGGCGGCGGCGGCGTGACATGCTGGACCGCACAGGAGCCCAGCCATGATCGAAAAGCACCTCGACATTCCCACCGCCGACGGCGCCATGAACAGCTTCGTCGTGTATCCGGAAGAGGAGGCGCCGCACCCGGTCGTGCTGTTCTACATGGACGCGCCGGGAAAGCGCGAGGAACTGCACGACATGGCCCGGCGGCTGGCCAGCGTCGGCTACTACGTGGTGCTGCCCAACCTTTACTACCGCCGTACGCGCGAGTTCGAGCTCAAGGAGCGCACGCCCGAGGCGATGAAGCCCATGTTCGCGCTGATGGACAGCCTCAGCAACGCGATGACCGTGCGCGACACCGAGGCCATGCTGGAGTTCGTCGATGCCCAGCCGGAGGCGAACGGCAAGCGGGTCGGCTGCGTCGGCTACTGCATGAGCGGGCCCTTCGTGTTCGCCGCGGCGGCGGCCTTCCCCGAGCGCATCCACGCCATCGCCTCGATCCACGGCGCGCGCATGGTGACCGACCAGGACGACTCCCCGCACCTGATGGCGTCCCGCATCCGCTGCGAGACCTACGTCGCCTGCGCCGAGACCGACATCTGGGCGCCGCGGGCGGCAATGGAGACGCTCGAAGCGGCCCTCAAGGCCGCCGGCACGCCCTACCGGCTGGAGTGGTACCCGGATGCGCACCACGGCTTCGTGTTCCCGAGGCGCGAAGGCATCTACCACCGGCCTTCCGCCGAACGCCATTGGGAGCGCCTGTTCTCACTGTTCCGGCGCAACCTGGGGCCGGCGGCGAAGCCCTCGTCGTGGACGTGAGGTCCCCTGATTTGTCACGGCGGGGTTGAGCCGCTGGATCTGTCACGGCGGCCTTGACCCGCCGGACTTGTCATGGCGGGCTCGACCCGCCATCCACTGGCGTGATCGCATGCATGGCGGGTCAAGCCCGCCATGACATCCATCGGGGCCCGGCCTATACTGCCCCCATGAACGAACTAGTACATTCCGGCAGCCGCCCGGCGGCGGGCGGGCGCAAGGCGGCCAGCCGGGAGCCCAGCCGCACCAACGACCCGGAACGCACCAAGGCCAACATCATGGAAGTGGCCGCGGCGGAGTTCGGCGAGAAGGGGCTGGCCGGCGCGCGCATCGACGAGATCGCCGCGCTCACGCAGACCAGCAAGCGGATGATCTACTACTACTTCGGCAGCAAGGAGGGCCTGTACCTCGCCGTGCTGGAGGAAGCATACAAGCGCGTGCGCGAGGTCGAGGCCGAACTGCACCTGCAGGACCTCGAGCCCGAACAGGCGCTGCGCCGGCTGGTGGCCTTCACCTTCGACCACCACCTGCAGAACGAGAACTACATCCGCCTGGTGATGAGCGAGAACATCAACCGCGGCCAGTTCCTCGCGCAGTCGCAGCGCATCCAGGACCTGAACGTGCCGGCGATCGCGGCCATCCGCCACCTCTACGAGCGCGGCATCAGGAGCGGCGTGTTCCGCCCCGGCCTGGATCCGGTGGACATCCACGCATCGATCTCGGCCCTGAGCTTCTTCAACGTCTCCAACCGCCACACCTTCGGGCTGATCTTCAAGATCGACATGAAGTCGGCCGCGTACATCGCGCACCGCCGCGACAACGTGGTCGAGATGATCGTGCGCTTCATGAAGGCCTGATCCGGGTTTCCCCGGAGACTCAAAACTAACCAGTTCGTACAGACTCGGGCGCCAGGAGAGCCCCTTGCTTCAGACCTTCCTCGACCGCCTCTGCCAGCTGCTGTCCGCCGTCATGGTGCTGTTCCTGGCCGCCATGGTGGTGATGGTGTTCGGCAACGTGGTGCTGCGCTACGGATTCAATAGCGGCATCACGGTCTCCGAGGAGCTCTCGCGCTGGCTGTTCGTATGGATGACCTTCCTCGGTGCCCTGGTCGCGCTGCGCAGGCATGGCCACCTGGGCACCGACGCGTTCGTCTCGCGCCTGCCGGTCGCCGGCCGCAAGGCGTGCCTCGGGCTCACCCACCTGCTGATGCTCTACATCTGCTGGCTCATGTTCCGCGGCGCCTGGCAGCAGGCCGTCATCAACTACGGCACCACCAGCGCGGTGATGGAGGCGTCCATGGCCTGGTTCTACGCCTCCGGCGTGTTCTTCGCCGTGCTCGCCTTCCTGCTGGTGCTCAACGACTTCTGGCGCCTCGTCTCCGGCCAGCTCACCGAGCGCGAGCTGGTGGGCGTGCGCGAATCCGACGACATGCCGCACGGCAACCCGCAGCCCGCGCCCAAGTAAGCCCATGACCATCGCCATCTTCCTCGGTGCCCTGCTCGGCACCATGGCCCTGGGCCTGCCCATCGCCTTCGCCCTGCTGGCCACGGGCGTCGCGCTCATGTGGCACATGAACATGTTCGACGCGCAGATCCTGGCGCAGAACGTGATCGAGGGCGCCAACAGCTTCCCGCTGCTGGCCGTGCCCTTCTTCATGCTGGCCGGCGAGATCATGAATGCCGGCGGCCTGTCGCGCCGCATCGTGCACTTCGCCATGACCCTGGTCGGCCACGTGCGCGGCGGCCTGGGCTACGTGGCGATCATGGCGGCGGTGATCATGGCCGCCCTGTCCGGCTCCGCGGTCGCCGACGCGGCGGCGCTCGCGGCCCTGCTGCTGCCGATGATGAACCGCGCCGGCTACGACCGCGCCCGCTCGGCCGGGCTGCTGTCGGCGGCCAGCATCATCGCCCCCGTCATCCCGCCCAGCATCGGCTTCGTCGTCTTCGGCGTGGCGGCCAACGTGTCCATCTCCAAGCTGTTCATGGCGGGGATCGCGCCCGGCATCATGCTGGGCGCCGCGCTGTGGCTCACCTGGTGGTGGCTGGTGCGCAAGGAGAAGATCGAGGCGCCGCCGCGCGCGAGCCGCGCGGAGGTGCTGGCGGCGGCACGCGATGCGACGCTGGCGCTCGGGCTGCCGGTGATCGTGGTGGTGGGCCTGAAGTTCGGCGTCTTCACGCCCACCGAGGCGGCGGTGGTCGCCGCCGTGTACGCCCTCCTCGTCTCCACCGTGGTGTACCGCGAGCTGAAGCTGTCGCAGCTGTACGGCCTGTTCCAGGCCGCGGCGCAGACTTCCGCCGTGATCATGTTCCTGGTGGCGGCGGCCATGGTGTCGGCCTGGATGCTGACGGTCACCAACCTGACTTCGGAACTGGTCACGCTGCTGCAGCCGCTGATCGAGCGGCCGGTGCTGCTGATGCTGGCGATCATGGTCGTGACCATGCTGGTGGGCACCGCCATGGACATGACACCCACCATCCTGATCCTCACGCCGGTGCTGATGCCGGTGGTCAAGGCCGCCGGCATCGACCCCATCTACTTCGGGGTGCTGTTCATGATCAACAACGCCATCGGCCTCATCACGCCGCCCGTGGGCACGGTGCTGAGCACCGTCGCGGGGGTCGGCAAGGTGAGCATGGACGAAGTCACGCGCGGCGTGTGGCCCTTCATGCTGGCGCAGTTCGCCGTCATGTTCCTGTTCGTTTTCTTCCCGCAGCTGGTGCTGGTGCCGGCGCGGTGGTTCCATGGCTGATTCCCAACCGCTCAACTCCGGAGACAAGAGCATGAAACGACTGTTCCTCAAGACGCTGGTGGCCGCCGTCGCCCTGTCCGCTTTCGGCCTGGCGCAGGCGCAGACCCGGACCATCAAGTTCGCCAACCAGAACGCCAAGGGCCACCCCATCGTGATGGGCATGGAGAAGTTCGCCGAGCTGGTGGAGAAGAACTCGGCCGGCCGCCTGAAGGTGCAGGTCTTCCCCGGCGGCGCGCTCGGCAGCGACCAGGCCAACGTCTCGGCCCTGCAGGGCGGCACGCTGGAGATGGCGGCCATGAACTCCGGCATCTTCGCCAGCGTGGTGAAGGACTTCGAGATCTACGACTTCCCCTTCCTGTTCGGCAACCCGAAGGAGGCCGACGCGGTGGTGGACGGTCCCTTCGGCAAGTCGCTGCACGCCAAGCTGGCCGACAAGGGCCTGGTCGGCCTCGCCTACTACGAGCTGGGTTTCCGCAACCTCACCAACAGCAAGCGCCCGATCACCAAGGTGGAGGACATCGCCGGCCTGAAGCTGCGCGTGATCCCCAACCCGATCAACGTCGACTGGGTCACCGCGCTGGGGGCCAACCCGACGCCGCTGCCCTTCCCCGAGCTGTACGCCGCGCTGGAGCAGAAGGCGGTGGACGGCCAGGAGAACCCGGTGGCCACCATCCGCGGCGCCAAGCTGTACGAAGTGCAGAAGCACCTGGCGCTGACCAACCACCAGTACAACCCGCAGTCCGTGGTGGTGAGCAAGAAGTTCTGGGACACGCTGTCGGATGCGGACAGGAAGGTGCTGCAGGACGCCGCCACCGAATCCGCCAGGTACCAGCGCGAGCAGTCGCGCGCCGCGCAGGCCTCCATCCTGGAGGAACTGAAGAAGAACGGCATGCAGGTCACCGAGCTGCCGCCGGCCGAAATCGCCAAGCTGCGCGAGCGGATGAAGCCGGTGATCGCCAAGCACTCGGCCAGCGTCGGCGATGCCACCGTCAAGGCGGTGATGGCCGAACTGGAAAAGGCGCGCAAGTAAGCCGGACCGCGCAGGGATGAACGCCAGGGTGCCCCGACCCATGCTGATCAACGGCGACACGGAGCTGGTCGCGCACATCGGCTGGCCGACGCATTCCTTCAAGGCCCCGATGATCTACAACCCCTACTTCGCGTCGGTGGGGGTGAACGCGGTCGTCGTGCCCATGGGCTGCAGGCCGGAGAACTTCGAGGCGGTGCTGCGCGGCGTGTTCGCGCTGGAGAACGTGCGCGGGGCGCTGATCACCATGCCGCACAAGGTGAGCGTGGTGGACCTGTGCGACGAGGTGACGGCCACCGTGAAGGTGGCCGGATCCTGCAACGCCGTCAAGCGCCTGCCCGACGGCCGCCTGCAGGGCGACATGTTCGACGGCGAGGGCTTCGTGCGCGGTCTGCAGCGCAAGGGCCTGCGGCTGCGCGGCGCTCGGGCGCTGGTGGTGGGCAGCGGCGGCGTGGGCTCGGCCATCGCCGCTTCGCTGGCCGCGGCCGGCGTGGGCACGCTGGCGCTATTCGACCTGCAGCCGGAGGCGGCGCAGGCGCTGGCCGCCCGGCTCGGCACCCACTATCCCGGCGTGCGCGTGGGCACCGGCAGCCGCGACCCGGCCGGCTTCGACCTCGTGGTCAACGCGACGCCCCTGGGCATGAAGGCGGGCGACCCGCTGCCCGTGGACGTGTCGCGGCTCGATCCGGCGACCTTCGCGGCCGAAGTGGTGATGAAGACGGAGATGACGGCCTTCCTGCTGGCCGCGCGGGCGCGCGGCTGCCCCGTGCAGGTCGGCACCGACATGCTGTTCGAGATGATCCCGGCCTACCTGGAGTTCTTCGGCTTCCCGACCACCACGGCGGAGACGCTGCGTTCGGTCGCGCACCTGGAGTACTGAGACCATGAGCGACCTGCTGCTGCAACCGCAACACGCGCGCGAGCCCCTGCAGGAGGCTTTCAGCGACGCGGCCAACCCGATCGCGCTGGACGGCGTGGAGTTCGTCGAATACGCCACCGCGCAGCCGCAGGCGCTCGGGCAGGTGCTGGAGATGATGGGCTTCCGCCCGATCGCGCGGCACCGCTCGCGCGAGGTGCTGCTGTACCGCCAGGGCGGCATCAACATCGTGGTGAACGCCCATCCGCGCGACGCCGAGGGCGCGACCCACGGCGCGGCCGCCCCGGCCATCAGCGCCATCGCGCTGCGGGTGCGCGACGCGCGGGCCGCCTACAGGTACGTGCTGGAGCGCGGCGCCTGGGAGGTGCCTACGCACCCGGAGGCGATGGAGCTGAACATCCCGGCCATCCACGGCGTCGGCGGCAGCCGCATCTACTTCGTCGACCGCTACCGCGAGTTCTCGATCTACGACATCGACTTCGTGCCCATCCCCGGCGTGCAGCGGCACCCGCCCGCCGTGGCCGGCCTGCACTTCTTCGGCGTGGTGCAGTACATCGGCGTCGGCCGCCCCAACGCCTGGCTGGCGTTCTACGAGGCGCTGTTCGGCATCCAGACGATCCCGGACGAACAGCGCTTCGGCATCATGCCGGCGGGCAAGCTGCTGCGCGCGCCGGCGCTGCAGGCGCCCAACCGCTTCATGCTGCAGGTGAT
>DASWUI010000107.1:0-5095 GCA_036401715.1 Ramlibacter sp.
GGCCTGTGGCAGAACCGCCGCCGCGCCAGCGCCAGCGTGCGCCGCATCGCGCAGAAGCACGCGCAGGAACTGGCGCAGCGCATCACGGCGATGCAGGAAATGCAGAAGACGCTGCAGCACCTGATCCACTGCTGCCACGGCGACGAGCGGCCCGAGTGCCCGATCCTGGAGGAGCTGGCACGCTGAGGCCGATGGATCCCGGGTCGAGCCCGGGATGACATGCTCGGGGTTGGCCGCGGGACCAAAAGGGCGCCCCGGATGACCTGCTCGGGGTCGGCCGCAGGATCACAAGGATGTCATTGCGGGCTCGACCCGCAATCCATGCAGCCGCGCCCCGCGCGATGCATCCCTGGGGTCGAGCCCGGCGCTTTCCAAGCCTCGTCATCCCCGCGCAGGCGGGGATCCAAGGCGCCTACCTGCCGAGCCTGCGCTGCCGCTCCGCCTCCTCGATGGCCTTCAGGAACTCGACCTCCTCCCGCGTCATCGCCCGCTGCATGATGCGGTTCGGCCCGGCGCCCAGCGCCCGGGTGTCCACCTCGGTGCGCTGGCGGGCGATGGCCATGGCTTCGCGCTGGGCCAGCACCGGCTCGTCCATCAGGATCACGGCGCCGACGCTCGAGCGGTCGGACGCCGGCGCGGGCGCCGTGTCGGTCATGGTCAGCGGCTCGGGCTTTTCGCTCTGGGCGAAGGCGCCGCCCGCCAGCAGTGCGCCAGCCAGCACCCCGGCGGCTGCTCGCACGAAATCCTGGTATTTCATGGTGCACTCCTTGAATTCGTTTCCGTGTTGGGAGCCACTGTGGTCCTGCCCGTCCGTGCCGCGCGTCGCTGGGCGTGGACGCTTGCCGTAGGACCGTGGCGACCCAGCACGTACACCCCAGCCCGGACCGGTTTCTTTACACGTCCGCAACCCGGGCGAATTGGATGGGTTACAGCCGCCGCCCAGACTGCACGGCAACGGGCCCGCAAGCGGTCCGCCACCTTCGAAAGGAATCCACAATGAAATCGCTGCACCGTCACCTGCTCGCCGCTGCCCTGCTGGGCGCGCTGGGCATCGGCGCGATCGCCCAGACCCAGACGCCGCCCGCCGCCGGTCCCGGCCAGGTTCTGCAGGGCGAGCGCGGCCGCCACGACCCGGCCCGCATGGAGCAGTTCCGCGCCCGCATGCAGGAACGCATGGCCCGGCGCCTGGGCGAGCTGAAGCAGAAGCTGCAGATCACCTCGGCCCAGGAAGGCGCCTGGACTGCCTGGACGACCGCGATGGCCCCGGTGAAGTTCCAGCGTCCCGACCGCGCCGAGTTCGCCCGCCTCACCACGCCTGAGCGCATCGACCGCATGCGCGCCCTGCGCGCCCAGCGCAGCGCCGAGATGGACAAGCGCATGGACGCCACCAAGGCCTTCTACGCCTCCCTGTCGGCGGAGCAGAAGAAGACCTTCGATGCCGAAGGCATGCGCTTCCTGCGCGGCGGCAAGCGCGGCGGAATGGGCGGCCACGGCCGGCACCACGGCGCCTGAGCACGCTCGCGCTGCCATGAAAAAGCCAGGCCCAGCCTGGCTTTTTTCATGCGCGAAGGGAGCCCGTCAGTACGAGAACACGTAGTACGGCTCGCTCACCACCACGCTGTGCGGGATGCTGTAGCTGCCGACCACGAAGCTGCCGTTGTCGGTCACCATGTTCGGCGCGCCGCCGGTCATGGTCGTGGCTTCACCCGCGCGCGCCGGCACGTCGAAGGTCGCCGCCGCCTGGGTGCGCTGCTCCTGGGTCACGCCCTTGTTGACCAGGTGCACATTGCTGCGCAGCTGGGTCATCGCGGTGCTGCGGTCCCAGTTGATGTTCGGCTGGACGTACACCAGCTGCGGGACGGTGGCCACGGTGGTCACCGCCGCCGAGGCCGGGGCCGCGCCCAGCACGGTCGTGTCGACGCGGGTCGAGCTGTCGAGCGCCAGCGTATCGGCGCCGTTCTCACCCAGCTCCACCATCGTGCCGTCAGGGTAGAAGATCGCGTCGGCCTGGGCCACGCCGGCCAGCGCCATGGCGCCGGCGGCCAGGAAGGTCAGGGACATTTTTTTCATGGGAACTCCGTACTGGTCAGTGTTTGTGGATGCCCGGCATTTCGCCGGGTGCGTGTGATTCCAGTTTGGAGCGACGGCATCCCGGCCGTATCGGACGCCCGAGACCATGGCCGTAGGACGTGCCGGCCCGGCTGTACGCATCCGTCCCCGTCCACCCCCGTCGGCGCCGCCCCGGCGCGGTCGAGGTGGTGCACGCCACGGTCAGAAGCGCGCCACGTAGCGCAGCTGCAGGAAGTCCTGGCCGGGATTGGGCTTCTTCAGGCCCGCGTTGGACACGTGGGCCCAGCGCAGCCCCAGTTCGTGCTTGCGCTGCGCCCCGAACTGGTAGCCCACGCCCATCATGTCGTAGAAGTTCCAGCGCGTGCTGAAGCGCTTCTGGGGCGTCACGAACAGGCGGTCCATCCAGCTGATGCCGATGCCCAGCTCGATGAACCAGGGCGAGCGCCCCTGCGACAGCGTCATGCGCAGCGAGGGCAGCAGCGCCAGCTGCGTGTAGGTCTGGTGGCCGCCGCCGGCTTCGTCCGCGCGCCAGCGGTTCACCATGAACTCGGTATGCGCCGTCAGCTCCGCCTTGCGCCGCAGGCGCTCGAAATCCCAGTCCCAGATGATGCCGACACCGGCCATGGCGGTCCCGTGCGAACCCATGCCCGCGCGCACGGAAACGGCATCGGGCGTGAAGTCGGCGGCGTGGGCGGCGCAGGCACAGGCGAACAGGAGGGCGGTCAGGCGGGGGAGCGGAGCTTTCGTTGTTCTCATGGATCGGCAGTGTGGTGCTGGCCGCGCGCACGCGGGCGTGCCTCAGCCTTTCTTGCCCAAGTGTGCATGCAAAAAGCGGCGGCTGCCGACTCCCGGACGGGGGAGCGTCCCGCACCCGCTTGCGCGCCGGTCCTACGCCCCGCAGCGGCGTCGCAGCGCGCCGCGCCGCCGCCGCATGCCGCCACACGATCTTGGCCTTGCGTCCTACTTCGCAGGCCGAGCTGCGCAATTACAAAAAGTGTCCCACCGACAACGAGAACCCCGCCCCCATGAGCGACCTCAGCCAGCCGATGGCGCCCGCCACCGACCAGAAGGTGACCGCCGCGCAGCTGACGGTGATGACCGTCAACATCCACAAGGGCTTCACCACCTTCAACCGCCGCTTCATCCTGCCGGAGCTGCGCGACGCCGTGCGCAAGGTCGGCGCGGACCTGGTGTTCATGCAGGAGGTGCTGGGGATGCACGACGCGCACGGCAAGAAGTGGGAGGACTGGCCCGAGGGCGGGCAGTACGAATTCCTGGCCGACACCATCTGGCCGCAGTTCGCCTACGGCCGCAACATGGTCTATCCCAAGGGACACCACGGCAACGCCGTGATGTCCAAGTTCCCCATCGTGCGCTACCAGAACCACGACGTGTCGGTGGCCGGCCCCGAAAAGCGCGGGCTGCTGCATTGCGTGCTGAAGGTGCCCAACTGCGCGCACGACGTGCACGCGATCTGCGTGCACCTGGGACTGGCCGAGTCGCACCGCCAGCAGCAGCTGGACCTGCTGTGCAAGATCACCAGCACCGAGGTGCCCGCGCAGGCCCCGCTGATCGTGGCCGGCGACTTCAACGACTGGCGCCGGCGCGCCAACGACATCCTGCTGCGCGAGGCCAAGCTGCGCGAGATCTTCGTGTCCGCCTACGGCGAGCCGGCCAAGACCTTCCCGGCGATCTTCCCGGTGCTCCCGCTGGACCGCATCTACGTGCGCAACTGCTCCGTACACCTGCCGGTGGTGCTGCCGCGCAAGCCCTGGTCGCACCTGTCCGACCACGCGCCGCTGGCGGCCGAACTCCATCTCTGAGGGCCGGGCCGCCATGGAACAGCGACGCTGGATTTCCGGCAACCACTTCGAGCTGCTCGAGAACGGCGAGGAGTTCTTCCCGCGCGTGTTCGCCCGCATCGCCAATGCGCGGCGCGAAGTCATCGTCGAGACCTTCATCCTGTTCGAGGACAAGGTGGGCCTGCAGCTGCAGGAGGCGCTGGTCGCCGCCGCGCGCCGCGGCGCGCAGGTGGACATCACCATCGACGACTGGGGCTCGCCCGACCTCTCGGAGCGCTTCCTTGCCACGCTGCGCCAGGCCGGCGTGCGCGTGCACTCCTTCAATCCCGGCCCGCGGCCCTTCGGCCTGCGGCCGCACCTGCTGCGCCGCATGCACCGCAAGATCGTGGTGGTGGACCGCGAGGTGGCCTTCGTCGGCGGCATCAACTATTCGGCCGACCACCTGGCCGACTACGGCCCCGAGGCCAAGCAGGACTACGCGGTGGAGATCCACGGCCCGCTGGTGGCCGAGATCCACCGCTTCTGCCACGGCGCGCTGGCCGAAGGCCTGCGCCACGCGCGCGAGGAGCGGCTGTGGTGGCGCGGGCGCAAGAAGTTCCGGGCGGCGCCCGAACAGCTGCCGCCGGCGGGCACGGCCGAAGCCCTGTTCGTGGTGCGCGACAACCGCCGCCACATGGCCGACATCGAGCGCCACTACCGCATCGCCATCCGCGCGGCGAAGAAGCGCATCGTGATCGCCAACGCGTACTTCTTCCCCGGCTACCGCTTCATCAAGGAGCTCAAGCGGGCGGCCCGGCGCGGCGTGGACGTGCGCCTGATCCTGCAGGGCCAGCCGGACATGCAGTTCGTCAAGACCGCCGCCGGCATGCTGTACCACCGCCTGCTGCGCGCGGGCGTGCGCATCTACGAGTACTGCGAGCGGCCGCTGCACGGCAAGGTGGCGGTGATGGACGACGAGTGGTCCACGGTGGGCTCGAGCAACCTCGATCCGATGAGCCTGTCCTTCAACCTCGAGGCCAACGTGATCATCCGCGACCGCGCCTTCAATGCGACCCTGGGCGCCAACCTCGACAAGCTGATGTGCAGCGCGTGCAACGAGATCACCATCGAGGCCCTGGGCGAGCTCCGGGGCTGGCCGCTGGTGCGCAGCTTCCTGGCCTACCACTTCACCCGCCGCTATCCGCGCTGGGCGCAATGGCTGCCGCGGCACGTGCCGCGCCTGC
>DASWUI010000108.1:0-7920 GCA_036401715.1 Ramlibacter sp.
AAGAGCGGGCATGCGGGCACTTTAGGCCGAAACGGCGCCGGATGCGACAATACGCAGTTCATGAGTGCATCCTTTTCCGAACTGTCGCTGGCTGAACCGCTGGCACGTGCCGTGGCCGAAATGGGCTACGAGTCCATGACGCCCATCCAGGCCCAGGCCATTCCCGTGGTCCTGGCCGGCCGCGACGTCATGGGCGCGGCCCAGACCGGCACCGGCAAGACCGCCGCCTTCTCGCTGCCGCTGCTGCAGCGCATGCTCAAGCACGAGAACGCTTCGACCTCGCCGGCCCGGCACCCGGTCCGCGCGCTGGTGCTGCTGCCCACGCGCGAACTCGCCGACCAGGTGGCCCAGCAGATCAAGCTGTATGCGAAGTACACCAACCTGCGCAGCGCGGTGGTGTTCGGCGGCATGGACATGAAGCCGCAGACCGCCGAACTCAAGCGCGGCGTCGAAGTGCTGGTCGCCACGCCCGGCCGCCTGCTGGACCACATCGAGGCGAAGAACGCGGTGCTGAACCAGGTCGAGTACGTGGTGCTGGACGAGGCGGACCGCATGCTGGACATCGGCTTCCTGCCGGACCTGCAGCGCATCCTGTCCTACCTGCCCAAGCAGCGCACCACGCTGCTGTTCTCCGCGACCTTCTCGCCCGAGATCAAGCGGCTGGCCGCCAGCTACCTGCAGGAGCCGGTCACCATCGAGGTCTCGCGGCCCAACACCACCGCCTCCACGGTGGAACAGCATTTCTACAGCGTCGTCGACGACGACAAGCGCCGCGCGGTCAAGCAGATCGTGCGCCAGCGCGGGATCACGCAGGCCTTCGTGTTCGTCAACAGCAAGCTCGGTTGCGCGCGCCTGGCGCGTTCGCTGGAGCGCGACGGCCTCAAGACCACGGCGCTGCACGGGGACAAGAGCCAGGACGAGCGCCTGAAGGCGCTGGACGCCTTCAAGAAGGGCGAGGTCGACCTGCTGGTGGCCACCGACGTCGCGGCCCGCGGCCTCGACATCAAGGACGTGCCGGCGGTGTTCAACTTCGACGTGCCGTTCAACGCCGAGGACTACATCCACCGCATCGGGCGCACCGGCCGCGCGGGCGCCTCGGGCCTGGCGGTGACGCTGGTGTCCCCGAGCGACAACCGTCTGATGGCAGACCTGGAAAAGCTGCTCAAGCGCAAGATCGAGATCGAGCCGCTGGAGTTCGACGACGAGCGCCCGCGCGGCCGCATCAACGACGGCCGCCGCACCTGGCGCGAGCGCGGCGAGGACGACGACCGCCCGGTGCGCGGCGATGAGCGGCGCCGCGAGGGCCGACCCGCCCCCGCGCCCAAGGACCCCTTCTTCGACCAGCCCTACGAGCCGCCGCCGCGGGAGGAAGCCCCCGCCTGGGAGGCCAACGCCAAGCCGGCCACGCGCAGCATCTCCGCCAACATCAAGCCCAAGCGCAAGGTCGCGGCGCTGTTCAAGTCGGACCAGTAGGCGCGCTCCGCACGTCCTGCCGTCGCTGAACAGGTGGACATGTCATCCCGGGCTCGACCCGGGATCCATGCCGCGCGGCACCATGGATGCCGGGTCAGGCCCGGCATGACATGCGTTGCGCGACATGCCCTGCGACGCCCGCGCCTCACTCCCCCGGCGCCTGCGCCTGCTCGCACTTCTCCTGGATGAGTTCGTGCGCCCCGTCCCGCGCCAGCCGCAGGGCGCTCAGGCAGCCGCCCCACACGCACCCCGTGTCCAGCGAGATCAGGTCCGGCCGCTGCAGGTAGCCCAGCGTGGACCAGTGCCCGAAGGCGATGGTGACTCCCGCGCTGCGCCGGCCCGGCACGTCGAACCACGGCAGCATTCCCGCCGGGGCCTGGTCCAGCCCGCCGGATGCCTGGAGGTCCATCACGCCTTCCGGCGTGCAAAAGCGCAGCCGCGTGAGCGCATTGACGATCACGCGCAGGCGATCCGCCCCGGTGAGGCGGTCGTCCCAGTGATCGGGCCGGTTGCCCCACATGCGCGCCAGGAAGGACGCGAGCTCCGGCCCGCGCAGCACCGCCTCGACTTCGCCGGCCAGGGCCAGCGTCCGTGCCAGGTCCCACTGCGGCAGCACGCCGCCGTGCACCATCAGGATGCCGTGCGCGTGCAGGCCCATCGATCGGTGCCGCAGCCAGTCGAGCATCGCCTCGCGGTCCGGCGCCCCCAGGATGTCGTCCATGGTGTCGTTGCGGTGGGGCGCGCGATGGCCGTGCGCCACCGCCAGCAGGCTCAGGTCGTGGTTGCCCAGGAGGCAGCGCGCGGCATCGCCGTACGCCATGAGGCGCCGCAGCACCGCCGCCGACGCCGGCCCGCGGTTCACCAGGTCGCCCAGCAGGTAGAGCGTGTCCCGGCTCGGCGAGAAGGCGATCCTTTCCAGCAGGCGCGCCAGCGGTGCGTCGCAACCCTGGACGTCGCCGATCAGGTAGTGCGCCATCTCAGCGCTGCGCGCGGTAAGGCGTGCTGGAGCGCGCGACGCGGTCCTTCCACGCCGGCTGGTACAGCTCCAGCATCCGCACCACCGAGCGCAGCGCCAGCGGCGTCGCGAGCACCGGCCCGAGGATGATCCGGCGCACCATCTGCTCCAGGCTGGGCCGCGCATCGACCGGGAGCGCATCGGTGATGAAGCGCAGCCGCGGCTCGATGCCGCGCGGGCCGATCGCGTAGTGCAGCTGCTGCTGGAACAGCCCATCGCGGTCCTGCTCGCGCAGGTACACGATGCGCCATTCGCGCTCCTCGTGGAAGCCGCGGTGCTTGGTGAACAGGGCGAACAGCTTGATCCGCTCGAACAGCGCCGCGGCCGCCTGCTTCATGTCCGACACCGGGCCGCCGATGCGCCGCAGCGCCTCGGCGAAGTGCAGCAGCTTGTGGTCCATCCAGGCCTCGCTGGCCTCGTACGACAGGTACTGCACCTGCCGCACCAGCAGCGGCGAGCGCGCCGCCAGCAGCGGGCCCATGTCGAACACGATCGCCACGCCGTTGCCGTCGCCGCCGTAGCCGCGCCACATGGACAGCAGGCCGTCGTCGCCGATCTCCTCGTCGTGCTCGGCGCAGCTGAACACGTACACGTCGAAGGCGGAGTCGCCGTCGAACGCGGTGTACAGCTGGTCGAAGGCGTCCAGCAGCGCGTTGTAATGGGCCGGCGGGCAGGCTTCGCGCAGGCCGGTGTGGCTGCGCACGGCGTGCAGGCCCAGGTTCATGCCGTAGCGCAGCTCGTCGACGTCGTTCATGTACAGCGGGTTCGAGAACCAGCTCTCGCCCGTCTGCGCGATGCGCTCCAGGGTGGCGATCGAGGTGTAGTGCGCCAGCAGGGGCAGCTCGCCGGCCGGCGGCTCGCGCTGCATGTCCGACCACAGCACGCGTTCGAGTGTTTCTTCAGGCACGGTTGGCGTTGCAGTAAAGTGCAGTCCCTGCGATTCTGTCCTGTTTCATGGATTTCCTGCTGATCGCGTTCCTGACGCTGCTCAACGGCCTGTTCGCCATGTCCGAAATGGCGCTGGCCTCGACCCGCAGGGCGCGCCTGGCGGCCATGGCGGAGGCGGGCGACGGCGGCGCCCAGGCGGCGCTGAAGCTGCTGGACCAGCCCACGCAGTTCCTCTCCACCGTGCAGGTGGGGATCACCTCCCTCGGCGTCATCAACGGCAACGTCGGCGAGGCGGCCTTCAGCGGCGACCTCGCGCAGTGGCTGCGCGAGATGGGCATGCCGCCGCGCTTTTCCGCCGTGACGGCCACGGCCATCGTGGTGGCCGTCATCACCTACGTCACCATCATCTTCGGTGAGCTGGTGCCCAAGCGCATCGGCCAGATCTACCCCGAGCAGATCGCGCGCTGGTCCTCGCGGCCGATGCGCTGGCTGTCCAAGGCCGCGGGACCTTTCGTGAAGCTGCTGTCCGCCTCCACGCAGGCCATCCTGAAGCTGCTGGCGATCGACACCCGCGCCCGCACGATGACCGAGGAGGAGATCCAGCACAGCCTGGAGGAAGGCGTGGAGGCCGGCGTGATCGAGCAGCACGAGCACCAGATGGTGCGCAACGTGTTCCACCTCGACGACCGGCCCCTCACTTCCATGATGGTGCCGCGCTCGGACGTGCAGTGGCTGGATGCTTCCACCACGGTGCGGGAGGCGCTGCGGCGCGCGGGCGAGGGCGAAGTGCATTCCTGGTACCCGGTGTGCCGCGGCTCGCTGGACGACGTCGTGGGCATCGTCAGCGTGGCCAGGCTGATCTCGCTCGGCCCGGACCACGAAGGCGTGCTGGAGCCGCACGCGGTGCCGGCGCCCTTCGTGCCCGAGACGCTCAGCGGCATGGAGCTGCTGGAGCAGTTCCGCATCCAGGCGGCCCGCTTCGTGTTCGTGGTGGACGAATACGGCGTGGTGCAGGGCCTGATCACGCCGCACGACCTGCTGGAGGCGATCACCGGCGAGCTGCAGCCGGCGGAGAAGACCGAGGCCTGGGCCACCCGGCGCGAGGACGGTTCCTGGCTGCTCGACGGCCTCATGCCGGTGTCGGAGCTGAAGGCGCGGCTGGAGATCCGCGAGCTGCCGGAAGAGGACAAGGGCCGCTACAACACGCTCGCGGGCCTGCTGATGGCGGTGTCGGGCCACCTGCCCGGGCCGGGCGAGCGCATCGACTGCGGCGAGTGGGTGTTCGAGGTGGTGGACCTGGACGGGCGCCGCATCGACAAGGTGCTGGCGCAGACCGTGCCCGAGCCGGCGGACGCGGCTGCCGGGGACTGAGTCCGCCGTGCTTCAGGCCCGCGCGGGCTCCCGGCCGGCGAACGCGGCGGGATCGATCACTTCCAGCGCGCCTTCGCGCACCAGCTGCGCCAGCAGCGTGTCGAGCTGCTGCGGGCCCATGCGGCAGCGTTCCACCAGCCACTTGCGGTTGACCGGCTGGCTGCTCATGACGGAGAGCATCCGGTAGATCTCCGCCGTGCGGCCGGACTCCGGCAGCCGCGGCCAGGCCTTGAGGCGGTAGATGAGGTCGTCGCGGCGCAGCCGCGGTTCGGCGGGGAAGGGGCGCGTGCCCTGGAAGGCATGCTTCGGAGCTTTCCTGCGCTTGCCTCCCAACAGCCTGCGAAGCGTCAATGTAAGCATGCACACAGTGTCCCCCGCCGCCGGACCGCGGCGCTAGGGAAAAAGTTGCTCAACCTTAGCGCGTTTGCCTAAACGTCCTACGACAAGGCGCGGACCGTCGCCAGGCCGAGCGCCGTGAGCAGGATGGAACCGAACAAGTGAGCGCCCGCCACGGCGAGGGCCCAGGCGATCCGCCCGGCCTCCAGGTGCGTGACGACTTCCGCCGAGAAGGTGGAGAAGGTGGTGAGGCCCCCCAGCAGCCCGGTGACCAGGAACAGTCGCACCTGCGGCGGCAGTTCCGGATGCTGCGCGAGCCAGCCGATCACCACCCCGATCGCGTAGCCGCCCGCCAGGTTGGCCACAAGCGTGCCCAGGGGCAGGGACGGCAGCAGGTGGTTCAGGCGCAGTGCCAGCAGCCAGCGCAGCAGGGCGCCGGCGGAAGCACCCGCGCCGATGGCGGCGACGGAGAGCAGCACGCTCGCGCCGTTCAAGCGCCGCCGTCCCCGGCGATGCGGTAGCCGACGCCGCGCACGGTCTGGATCACGTCCTCCCCGAGCTTCTTGCGCAGGTGGTGCACGTGCACCTCCACCGCGCCGCCGTCGCCGATGCGGTTGCCGGTGCGCGCCTGGATGTCGGCGCGGCTCAGGGTGCGCGGCCGGTCCTCCAGCAGCGCCAGCAGCACGGCGAACTCCTGCTCGGTCAGTTCCACGGGCGCGCCCGCGCGCTGCACGTAGCGGCTGTTCGGATCGAGCACGAGGTCGCGCCAGGCGATCTGGCCGGCCGCGAGCGTGGTGCGCCGGCGCAGGAAGGCGCGCATCACCGCGCCGACTTCCTCCAGGTGCACCGGCTTGATCACGTAGCCGTCGGCCCCGAGGTCCAGCGCGCTCAGGCGCGAGCGCAGCTGCGATCGCGCGGAGATCACCAGCACAGGCGTCTTGGGGTCGGGCAGGTCGCCCTGGGGCGTGCGGCGGACCTTCTGCAGGAGGTCGGTACCCTCCCCGTCGGGCAGGCTCAGGTCCAGCAGCAGCAGGTCGTGCGGGTCCGCGCGCAAGGCGTTCCAGGCGGAGGCGAGGTCGGCGCAGGCCCGGGCCTCCCAGTTCTGCTTTCGCACCAGCCCCGCCAGCGCGGCGGAAGTGGTGGGGTCATCCTCGACGATCAGCACGCGGGTCATGTCATCCGTGGGTTGCTCCCCCGGAGGATAGTGCATGCCGCCGCCCCTGCGCCGCGGCGCGGGGCCGGCCCTGCGGCCCCGCCGTCAGGCAGCGCGGCTCAGGCGGAGAGTTCGGGCTTGAGCTCGGCGGCGGGGATGATGCCCTGGTCGCCGTCCTCGTAGACGAGGTACGCGGCGTTGCCCATCATGCGCCAGCAGGCCTGGAAGCGCTGGCCCTGGAACACGGCGGAGGCCGCGCGGAATTCCTTGGCCACATCGGGCTCGAGGCGGCTCAGCACCAGCTCGCTCTTGCAGTTGTCCTCGGAAAGTCGCACGGAGTCGTCGCCCTGGCGGGCGATCAGGTCCTGGGCGAAGGCGGGCGCCGCGGCGAAGGTGGCGAGGGCGGCACAGAAAACGACGGCTTTCATCACGATCTCCAGAATGGGTTGAGCGCACCTGCAGCTTCGGGATGAGGTCTGAAGTTCTGCGCTGCTGGGCCCCATGGTGGGGCCGCATCGAAAAACGTCCTGTAGGACCGGCGGCGCGCGGGCCGTCCGCCAAGTCCGTTTCGCCGCCTAGTCGCGCCGGAAGCCGAGCCAGCGGCTGCCGCTTACGCTTGCGCCACCGCGAGCGCGCCGCGGCGGATCTGGTCGCGCTCCAGCGACTCGAACAGCGCCTTGAAGTTGCCTTCGCCGAAGCCGTCATCGCCTTCGCGCTGGATGAACTCGAAGAAGACCGGGCCCAGCAGCGTCTGCGAGAAGATCTGAAGCAGCAGCCTCTTCCTGCCGCCGGATCCGGAAGCCGCGCCGCCTGCGGCGTCGGCCTGCTGGCCGGCCCGAGGCGGCTCGGCGCCGGCCGTCGACCCATCGAGCAGGATCCCGCGCGCCTGCAGTTCAGCCACCGGCTGCCCGTGCCCCGGCAGGCGCTCCTGCAGCATCTCGTAGTACACGTCGTTGGGCGCGGTCATCAGCGGGATGCCGTTCATCTGCAGGTCGTCCACGGTCTTCACGAGGTCGTCGGTGAGCAGCGCCACGTGCTGGATGCCCTCGCCGTTGAACTTCATCAGGAACTCCTCGATCTGGCCGGAGCCCTGCTTCGACTCCTCGTTCAGCGGGATGCGGATCCTGCCGTCCGGGGCGGTCATCGCCTTGGAGGTGAGCCCCGTGTATTCCCCCTGGATGTCGAAGTAGCGGATCTCGCGGAAGTTGAACAGCCGCTCGTAGAAACCCGCCCAGAAGGCCATGCGGCCGCGGTAGACGTTGTGCGTGAGGTGGTCCAGCTCGCGCAGGCCCACGCCCGTCGGGTGCCGATCCACGCCCTCGAGGAATTCGAAGTCGATGTCGTAGATCGACTTGCCGTCCTCGAAGCGGTCGATCAGGTACAGCGGCGCGCCGCCGATGCCCTTGATCGCGGGCAGCCGCAGCTCCATCGGCCCGGTGGGGATGTCGATCGGCTGCGCGCCCAGCTCCAGCGCGCGGTAGTACGCCTGGTGCGCGTCGCGCACGCGGAAGGCCAGGCCGCAGGCCGAGGGGCCGTGTTCCGCCGCGAAGTAGGCCGCCAGGCTCTTCGGTTCGCGATTGACGATGAAGTTGATGTTGCCCTGCCGGTACAGCAGGACGTCCTTGGAACGGTGGCGCGCCACCAGCGCGAAGCCCATCCTGGCGAACAGCGTCTCCAGCTGGTC
>DASWUI010000109.1:0-2660 GCA_036401715.1 Ramlibacter sp.
ACTAGTAGCTGCTAGCGCTTGCTGCATAAGCGCGAAAGGCCGATTTCGTTCAGGAAATCGGCCTTTTTTCTGAAGAAAGGTGCTTCAGGCTTCGGCCAGCAGGCGTTCGATGAGCTTGTGCAGCTCCTCGAAATCGGGTGCGCCGATGTAGCTCTTCACGATCTCTCCGCGCTTGTTGACGATGTACGTGGTGGGGGTGAGCTTCACGTCGCCCCAGGCCTTGGCCACGGCGCCCGTGTTGTCGATCGCGACGCTGAAGGGCAGCTTGCGCGTCTGCGCGAAATTCACGACGTAGCTGGGAGGGTCGTAGGCCATGGCGACGGCGACGTGCTCGTAGCCGCGGGCCCGGTACTTCTCGTAGGTGGAGACCATCTTGGGCATCTCCGCCACGCAGGTGGTGCAGCTGGTCGCCCAGAAGTTCACCAGGGCGACCTTGCCCTTGAGGTCCGAAGTCGTCTTCTTCGACCCGTCCAGGAGGACGAAAGTGGTTTCCGGCGCAGGCGAGGAGCCGCCCGCCACGAAGAAGGCGCCCGCGGCGGCCAGCACGACCGCCGCCGCTCCCACGATCCACTTGCTCTTGACTGCCATCGTCTGCTCCGCCTTGCCGCGCCGCTGCGGCGCTGAAGGAGGGATTCTGGCGCAAGCGGAAAGTTCGCGTCCCCGCCCGCCGCCTTGACCCCGGCCCCGGCCGGAGTGCGCCGGCCCTCAGGCGCAGGCCAGCAGCAAGTCGGCGAGTTCGCGCGGCGCGCTCACCATGGGGTCGTGGCCGGTCGCCAGCTCGATCACCCGGATGCCGCCGCCCGCGCTCCAGGCGCCGTCCCAGAAGTTCGGATCGCGCACGCGCGGCCGGATGGAATCGATCGTGCCCAGCCGCGGCTGCACGCAGTCGACGAAGGTGCGTTCGACGCCGGCCACCCGCCTGGGGTCGAACTGCAGCGGGGCCTGGTAGGTGTGGCCCGGGTGCGGCGTCTGGCGGCGCTGCACCCACGCGTGGTCCTCCGCCGCCAGGCCGAACACGGAGGGATCCGGTGCCGGGAAGCTGTAGTCCGCCGAAGCCTTGGCCGCGGCCAGCCGCGCCTCGCGGGTCGCGCTGGCGTGCGTGCTGCTCCAGCTCTCTCCCGGCCGGGGCACCACGGCGTCCACGTACACCAGGTGCTTCAGGCGCCCCGGCATGCGGTCGGCGATGGCCGTGCCGATCATGCCGGCGTAGGAATGCACGGCCAGCACCACGTCCTGCAGTTCCTCGGCCTCGATCACGCCGGCCACGTCGGCGATGTGCGTCTCCAGCGTGATCAGCGACGACCTCAGGTGCGCGCGCTCGCCCACGCCCGTGAGCGTGGGGGCGAACACGCGGTGGCCCTGCGCCTGCAGCGCGTCGACCACGCGCCGCCAGCACCAGCCGCCGTGCCAGGCACCATGCACCAGAACGAAGTTCGCCATCAGATGACCTCCCGGGCGCGCAGCGCCGCAATCCGTTGATCGTCCCACCCCAGCACCTCGCGCAGCACCTGCGCGGTGTGCTCGCCCAGCAGCGGCGGCGGCAGGTCCGCGCGCACGGGCGTGCCACTGAGCTTGATCGGGCTGCCCACCAGGTCCAGCGCACCCGCGAGCGGGTGCTCCCACCGGTGCACCATGCCGCGCTCGCGCACCTGCGGGTCCGCGAACACCTCGGCGAGGTTGTTGATCGCGCCGCAGGGCACCTTGGCCGCTTCCAGCGCCGGCAGCCAGTCGTACTTGCGGCGCGTCTTCATCATCTCTTCCAGGATGGGCACCAGCACGCCGCGGTTGCGCACGCGGTCCTGGTTCTTCAGGAAGCGCGGGTCGCTCGCGAGCTCCGGCCGCCCGGCGACCTGGCAGAACTTCGCGAACTGCCCGTCATTGCCCACGGCCAGGATGATGTGGTCCTTGCTGCCGTCGGCCGCCGGCGCGACCTCGAACACCTGGTAGGGCACGATGTTCTGGTGCGCGTTGCCGGCGCGGCCCGGCACCTTGCCGCTGACCAGGTAGTTGGCGCCCAGGTTGGCCAGCATCGCCACCTGCGCGTCCAGCAGCGCCATGTCCAGGTGCTGGCCTTCGCCGGTGCGCTCCGCATGGCGCAGCGCCGCCAGGATGCCGACGGCCGAATACATGCCGGTGAAAAGGTCGGCCACGGCCACGCCGACTTTCTGCGGGCCGCCGCCGAGGTCGTCGCGCTCGCCGGTGATGCTCATGAGCCCGCCCATGCCTTGCACCGCGTAGTCGTAGCCGGCGCGTTCGCGGTAGGGGCCGGTCTGGCCGAAGCCGGTGACGCTGCAGTACACGATGCGGGGGTTGAGCGCGCGCACGCCGGCGTAGTCCAGTCCGTAGCGCGCCATGTCGCCGACCTTGAAGTTCTCCACGAACACGTGGCAGTGCTTCGCCAGTTCGCGGACCAGGGCCTGGCCTTCGGGCTTGGCGATGTCGCAGGTGACCGAGCGCTTGTTGCGGTTGGTGCCCAGGTAGTAGGCGGCCTCCGCGGTGTCGGGGCCTTCGCGGTCCTTCAGGAAGGGCGGTCCCCAGGTGCGCGTGTCGTCGCCCGTGCCGGGGCGCTCGACCTTGATCACGTCGGCGCCCAGGTCCGCCAGGGTCTGGGTGCACCAGGGGCCCGCGAGCACCCGGGACAGGTCGAGCACGCGGATTCC
>DASWUI010000110.1:0-3757 GCA_036401715.1 Ramlibacter sp.
CGCGCAGGTCAGCAGGTCCGGCGTGATGTTGAAGTAATGCGCCGCGAACGGCGTGCCGAGGCGACCAAAGCCGGTGATCACCTCGTCGAAGATCAGCAGGATGCCGTGCTTGTCGCAGATCTCGCGCAGCTTCGTCAGGTAGCCCTTGGGCGGCAGGTACCAGCCGGCCGAGCCCGCCACCGGCTCGACGATGATGGCCGCCACGTTGCTCGGGTCGTGCAGCGGCAGGATGCGGTTTTCCAGTTCCGCCAGGAAGTCCTCCTGCGACTCCGGCTCCCTGTTGTGGATGTACGCATTGGCCGGGTCGTGGATGAACCGCATGTGGTCCACGCGCGGCAGCAACGCCGTGCCGTACACCTTGCGGTTGGCGGGAATGCCGCCGACGCTCATGCCGCCGAAGCCCACGCCGGGGTAGCCGCGCTCGCGGCCGATGAACACGTTGCGGTGGCCCTCGCCACGCGCGCGGTGGTAGGCCAGCGCCACCTTCAGCGAGGTGTCGGCCGCTTCCGAGCCGGAGTTGCAGAACAGCACCTTGTTCAGGTCGCCCGGCGCCATCGCCGCGATGCGCTCGGCCGCCAGGAAGGCCTGGTCGTTGCTGGCTTGGAAGGCGGTGGCGTAGTCCAGCGTGTCGAGCTGCTTCTTGATCGCCTCGTTGATGGGCTTGCGGTTGTGGCCCGCGCCCACGCACCAGAGGCTGGAGATGCCGTCGATGACCTTGCGGCCGTCGTGCGTGGTGAACACCATGCCGTCGGCGCCGGTGAAGACGCGCGGCTCCTTGCGGAACTGGCGGTTGGGCGTGAAGGGCAGCCAGTGGCTGTCCATGTTGAAGTCGTTGTAGGCCATGGGGAACTCCTGGGGTCACGAACCCCCATTTTGCGCCGAACGGCGCCGGCGGCCCCGGTAAGACCTTTGGATCAGCGCAGGGCGCCGAACACCTTCTGCAGGATGGCGCTGCCGGTGCCGACGGGGTCGCGCCGGATCTTCTTCTCTTCCTCGCCGATCATGAAGTACAGCCCGTCCAGTGCCTTGCGGGTGACGTAGTGGTCCACCGTGGGGTCCTCGGGCCGGTACAGGCCGAGGCCCTGCGCCCGGGCCGACACGCGCTCGTACTTCTCGACGACGCCCACCTTGGAGGTGGCCTGGTGCACCACGGGCATGAAGGTGCCCTGCAGCGGCTCGCGCGTCTTGTCGGCGAAGAACTCGGTGACGGAGGTGTCGCCGCCGGCGAGGATCTTCTTGGCGTCGGCCACGCTGATGTTGCGCACGGCGTTGACCAGCAGGTTCTTGGCCATCGGCACCGCCTGTTCCGCGGCGCGGTTCATGGAGACCTCCAGGTCGTCCAGCTGGCGGCTCATGCCGATGGACTTCAGCAGCCGGGCGACGTCCTGCAGCGCCTTCGGCAGCGGGATGTGCACCTGCGGGTTGGCCAGGAAGCCGTCCGGCCGCCCGAGCAGCCTGACGGCAGCCAGCGCGCCGGTCTCCAGTGCCGTCTTCAGGCCGCGGCTGGCATCCAGTTCGCTGATGCCGGCCCAGCCCTGAGGCCCCTGCGCATCCTGCGAGCCCTGCTGCCGCGGCTGGCCGAAGAGGCCTTCGAGGCCCTGCAGCCCCTGCAGGTCCTTGAGGCTCTGCGCCCGTGCATGCAGGCCCAGCGCGGGCAGGGCCATGAGGGATATGGCGGCGGTCAGGTCACGTCGGCGCATGGAAACTCCCATCCTTGCTCTTATGGTCGAGCATGATGCCCGCAGGCCCGCCGGGGCGTCAATCCAGGGCGCCTGCGACAATTGCAAGCTTATGTCCGAAGCCTACATCCTGACCCTCTCGTGCCCGGACCGCCCCGGGATCGTCCACGCCGTCTCGGGTTTCCTGCTGGAGCGCGGAGGCAACATCGAGGAAGCCGCCCAGTACAACGACCACGCCACCGGCCTGTTCTTCATGCGGGTGCGCTTTGCCTGCGGCCAGCTGACGGCGGACGACCTGCGCATGCACCTGAAGCTGTTCGCCGAGGGCTTCCAGATGCAGTGGAAGCTGCACGCGTCGGAGCAGCCGATGAAGACGGTGATCTTCGTCAGCAAGGAGGGCCACTGCCTGAACGACCTGCTGTTCCGGTGGAAGAGCGGCCTGCTGCCGCTGGACATCCGCGCCATCATCTCCAACCACCGGGACTTCTACCAGCTGGCCGCCAGCTACAACGTGCCCTTCCACCACATCCCGATGGCAGCGGGCGGCAAGGCTCAGGCGGAGGCCCGCCAGTACGAGGTGATCGAGGCCGAAGGCGCGGAGCTGGTGGTGCTGGCGCGCTACATGCAGATCCTCTCGGACGACCTGTGCCGCAAGCTCGCGGGCCGCGCGATCAACATCCACCACAGCTTCCTTCCCAGCTTCAAGGGCGCCAAGCCCTACTACCAGGCCCACGATCGCGGCGTGAAGCTGATCGGCGCCACCGCCCATTACGTCACGGCGGACCTCGACGAGGGACCGATCATCGAGCAGGACGTCGCCCGCGTGGACCACGGCTATACCGTGGAAGACCTGACGGCCACCGGGCGCGACACCGAAAGCATGGTGCTGGCGCGGGCGGTGAAGTGGCACAGCGAGCACCGGGTGCTGCTGAACGGGCACAAGACGGTGATCTTCAAGTGATGCCGGAAGCACTCGTCTTCCCCGCGCAGGCGGGGACCCAATGCGTTTGGACGCGCGCGGCGCGCGCTCCCTTCCGAAGCCTTGGGTCCCCGCCTGCGCGGGGATGACGGAATACACCATGAGCGCTGCCCGCATTCCCCCGATCCAGTGCCTCCTCACCTTCGAGGCCCTGGCCCGGCTGCGCTCCGTCTCGCTCGCCGCCGACGAACTGTTCGTCACGCCCAGCGCCGTCAGCCACCGCGTGCGCCAGCTGGAGCAGATCCTGGGCACCAAGCTGTTCGGCCGCGCCGACTTCTCGCTCACCACCGAGGGCAGCGAATACCTGGCGCACGTGCGCGAGGGCCTGGCGGCACTCGGCCGCTTCCCGGGGCGCGACGGCGGGGCCGGCAAGCGCAAATTGCGCGTGGCGGTCACGCCCACCTTCGCCCGCTCCATGCTGATGCCGCGGCTGCGCGGCTTCATCGACGCCTATCCGGAGGTGGATCTCACGCTGCAGGTCTCGATCCCGCTGCTGGACGTGGTCGCCGAGGACGCGGACCTGATGATCCGCTTCGGCACCGGCCGCTATGCCGACGTCGAGCACGCCTGCCTCATGACCGACGAAGTGACGCCGCTTGCCTCGCCCGCCTACCTGCGCGAGCACGGCCCCTTCGACACCGTCGAGGAGCTGCTGCAGGCCAAGTTGATCAAGAGCCCGCTGGAACCCTGGCGCACCTGGTTCCTGGCCCACGGCGTGGACGCGCCGGAACCCGCCGAGGGATCGACCTTCAACGACATCGGCCTCATGTGCGACGCCGCGGCCCAGGGCCTGGGCGTCGCGCTCGTGCGCCTCAAGCTGGGGCAGCCCTGGCTGGAGAACGGGACCCTGGAGCGCGTGTCGCCGCGCAACGTGCCCAGCCCGCACGCGCACTACCTTTGCTGGCGCACCGGGACCATGGATCGCTGGGAATGCGCGGCGTTCGCCGACTGGCTGAAGAAGAGCCTGGGGTAGTTCTCGCCGCCGGGCCGGGGCACGAGGCGACTTTTTTCAGCGTCCGCCGCAAAATTCTTCATCGCCGGCCCCCACGCCGGCCGCACCTTTCGTGGAAAGATACGCCGCATGAACGCCCCCACCGAT
>DASWUI010000111.1:0-6549 GCA_036401715.1 Ramlibacter sp.
ATCCCACCCTGCGCGAGCTGGTGGCCAAGCTGCGCGCGGACGATCCCTACATCGCCGGCATCCGCATCCTGCAGCACGCGGCCAACACCGTGCGGCTGCAGGTCGACCTCAAGCAGGCCGCGCTGCCGCAGGTGTTCAACCTGCCGCCGGTGGCCGCCTACAAGCACCGGCTGGTGGTGGACTTCTTCCCGCACAAGGCGGTGGACCCGCTGGAGGCGCTGATCGCCGAACGGCTGAAGGAAAAGGACAGGCCGCCCGTCATCGCGCCCGAGCCGCCGCCGCAGGTGGTGCACGATCCCCTGGGCGAGCTGATCGCCCAGCACACGCAGCGGCCCGCCCGCACGCCCGCGGCGGAAGTGGCGCGCCCCGCGCTCGCCATGGCCAAGACCGACCGCCTGATCATCGTGGCGCTGGACCCCGGCCACGGCGGCGAGGACCCGGGAGCGGTCGGCCCTGCCGGCACGCGCGAGAAGGACGTCGTGCTGCAGATCGCGCACATGCTGCGCCAGCGCATCAACGCCACCAGCGTCAAGGGCAGCCCGATGCGTGCCTTCCTGACGCGCGACGCCGACTTCTTCGTGCCGCTGCACGTGCGCGTGGAAAAGGCGCGGCGCGTGCAGGCCGACCTGTTCGTGAGCATCCACGCGGACGCCTGGATGACCCCCACCGCGCGCGGCGCCAGCGTGTTCGCCCTCAGCCAGACGGGCGCCTCCAGCACGGCGGCGCGCTGGATGGCCGACAAGGAGAACCGGGCCGACCTGATCGGCGGCCTGAACATCCGGAGCCACGACGCGTACGTCAAGCGCGCGCTGCTGGACATGAGCACCACGGCGCAGCTCAACGACAGCCTGAAGCTGGGAAGCGCGCTGCTGGGCGAGATCGGCAGCGTCGGCCGGCTGCACAAGGCCCAGGTCGAGCAGGCCGGCTTTGCCGTGCTCAAGGCGCCGGACATCCCCCGCGTGCTGGTGGAAACCGCCTTCATCAGCAACCCCGAGGAAGAAGCGAAGCTGCGCAGCGGCGACTACCAGGAGCAGCTGGCGGATGCGCTGATGCGCGGCATCGAACGCTACTTCTCGCGCAACCCGCCGCTGGCCCGCAGCAGGCCGCTCTGAGCCCGCCACCGAAGGGCGGCGTGGCGCGCGTGGATTGCGCGGGCGAGCCCGCAATGATGGGGCCGGGCGCTTGCGGCGCAAGCACGAATCCATGTCATCCCGGGCTCGCCCCGGGATCCAGGCCCCCTGCCTCTGCCGCTCATCCGCCCCCCTGCATGGGCCGGTGCCGTGCGACGACATGGCGGGGAGAGCGGTTCCTACAGTCCCGCATGCACCTTCTACTTAAAGTGGTCGGCACAGGTTGCCGCGCCTCTAGCGGTGTTCGAACAATTCGATTTGGAAGGTGATCCCCATGAAGACGAAATTCATTGCTGCTGTCGTGACCTCGATCTCCCTGCTGGGCCTGGGCGGCTGCGCCACCATGGACCGCACGACCGTCGGCCCCGTGGGCGGTGCGGGCGTGGGCGGCCTGGTCGGCAGCGCCGTGGGCGGCACGGGCGCGACGATCCTGGGCGCGGGCGCCGGCGCCTACCTGGGCAACCAGGCCGCCAAGCGCTGATTCCGCATGGAGGCGCGGCCGCCTGCGCGGTGACGCCTTCCAGGTCGGAACGAATGGGGTCAGGGCCCGTGCCCTGGCCCCATTTTTCTTGCGCGCCCCGGCGTCCCGGCGCCGCTCCCGCGCGCGCAATGCTCACCCGACCCGGACGACAAGGCGCGTCGGGCCGTGCCTACAGCTGCGCAGAGCCTGCGTTCCGACAATGTCTTCACGGGTGGCCGCACCCTGTCGCGGCCGTGGGCAACGTATCTGGAAGGTGATCCTATGAAGACGAAACTCATTGCTGCGGTCGTGACGGCTGCTTCGCTGGGACTGGGCGGCTGCGCCACGATGGACCGCCAGACGGTCGGCACCGTGGGCGGCGCCGTGGTCGGCGGCGTCGTGGGCAACTCGCTCGGCGGCACCGGCGCGACCATCCTGGGCGCCGGCGCCGGCGCGCTGCTGGGCAACCAGCTGACGAAGCCCGGCGGGGCCCTGAACCGCTAGATCGGGTAGATCAGCGAGTTGAGAACCATCTCGCTGTCGTACACGCACGTCCGGCTGGCCAGCTTCAGGCCCTCCGGCGTGCGGGCGATCTCGTCGATGTAGCGGCCGACGTTGTAGACCTCGCTCGCATCGCCCGGTTTCGTCCGGAACACGGCGTAGTGGGCCTGCGCGCGGATGCGGCCGCCCTCCTCGCCCAGCACCTGCGCGGGGCTCACCACGTGCCGCGTGTAGTAGGGGCCGTGGTAGATGGTCTGGGTGATGCCGTACACCCGGTCCTTCATCATCCCCTGGCTCTCCAGCGCGATCAGCGCCAGCGGCAGCTGGCGGTCGAAGTTCTCGCGCGCCTGCACCGTGTAGCGGCCGTCCTCCAGGAAGAAGCCCGGCCACGCGTCGAAGCGGCGCTCGTCCAGGGCCGCGGCATAGGCGGCGTTGAGCTGGTCCACTTCCAGCTGCAGCATCAGCCTCTCGTTCATGTGCCCATCACCTTGCGCCAGTAGGCGTACATGCTGCGGATCAGCGTCTCGGTCACCATGTGCTCGGTGCCCCCGGTGCCGGTGCCGCCCAGCTCGCACAGCGTCTCGCCGTCCTCGCCCCACTGGCGGAAGCCGTCCTGGCTGAACGCGATCACCTCGCCGTCGTCGGCGCTGACGAAGCCCGCCGGCCCGAACAGGTTGGCCTGGCGCAGGCGGCGGCGCTGCATCTCCGGGCTGTCGTCGGCGAAGCCGAAGTGCGTCCACACGAAGTCGAACTCGCCCGGCCCGCGCGGCACGATGTGGCGCGTGGACAGCGAGTTCACCTGCTGCTGGATGATCACGCTCGGGAACAGCGTGATCATGGTGACGGTGGGCGTGATCTCGGTGCCTGGCCTGGCGGGGTCGGGGACCTTCCACCAGGATTCCGGCACCACGTCGAGCAGCCGCGCGTCGTTGAGCGCCATGTCGGCCTTGAAGCTGGTCACGCCCTGCGTCACCGCCTTGTTCTCGCCGCCCTCGTTGCGCCGCGAGATCATCACCGCATGGCGGCCGTGCGCATCCATCACCATGCGGCTCTTCTGGTCGGCGCGCCACAGCCCGAAGGTCACGAACCAGGTGTGCAGCAGGCCCGGGTGGTACGGGTCCTTGATGTTCTCCATCATCAGCTTCCAGTTGCCCGGGATGCGCTGCCGGTTGTAGCCCAGCAGCGTGAGCGCGCGGCCCCTGAAGATGCGTTCCAGCCAGGGCATCACCTGGGGGCCGAAGTACTGCTCGATCGGCTCGGCCGCCTCGCTGAAGGTGGCGAACACCAGCCCGTGCAGCACCGCCACGCGCAGCCTGGTCAGGCCGTGGTCCTTCAGCTCGAAGCCGGCCGGCATGCCGCCGTTGACGCAGGGCTGGCCCTGCTCGTCGGTCGCCGGTACGCCGTCCTTGAAAGGCAGCCCGGCGAGCACGCCATTGAGCTTGTAGGTCCACTGGTGGTAGGGGCACACGAAGCTGCGCGCATTGCCGTGCGGCTGCTGGCAGAAGCGCACGCCGCGGTGGGCGCAGCGGTTCTCGACCACGCGGATGCCCGGGTCGGTGCCGCGGTCCTTCGGGGCGACCCGGTCGCGCACCATGATCACCTGCCGCTCGCCCACCCAGGACAGCTTGTAGTCGCCGATGTTGGGGATCTCGACCTCCAGGCCCACGTAGCTCCAGTGGGGCCCGTGATGGATCTTCTCCAGCTCCTGCCGGTAGACCTGGGCGTCGGTATAGGCCCAGAAGGGCACCCGGCTGGCGGTGGTGCCGCTCCAGCGCGACAGGGGTTCGGGGGCGTTCATGGCGGTCTCCTGCACGCAATGATATGCATGCTTACCAATCCGGTCCAGCTGCCCCGGGCGGGAGGCGCTCAGCTCCCGGCGGCGGCGGCGTTGCGCTTGGCCTGCCAGGCGCCGGCGATGGCGATCACGCCCGGGACCAGGATCATGGCCCAGATGATCTTGTCCAGGTTCTCCTTGACCCAGGGGATGCTGCCCAGGAAGAAGCCCGCCGTGACGATGCCCACGACCCAGATGCCGCCGCCGACCACGTTGTAGACCGTGAACTTCACGCGCGTCATCTCCGCGATGCCGGCCACGAAGGGCACGAAAGTGCGCATGAAGGGGAAGAAGCGCGCCAGGATGATCGTGATGCCGCCGTACTTCTCGTAGAACAGGTGGGCGGAGACGAAGGCCTTCTTGTTGAACAGCCGCGAGTCCTCCCACTGGAACACCTTGGGCCCGAAGAAGCGGCCGATGCTGTAGTTGCACTGGTCGCCCAGCACGGCGGCGGCCCACAGCAGCAGGATGGCCAGCGGGTAGCTCATGAGCCCGACGCCGCACAGCGTGCCCACCACGAACAGCAGCGAGTCCCCGGGCAGGAAGGGCATGACGACGACGCCGGTCTCCACGAAGATGATGAGGAACAACAGCGCATACACCCAGGCGCCGTAATTCGTCACGAACGCCTCCAGGTACTTGTCGACGTGCAGGATGAAATCGATGAGGAAGGAGACCAGTTCCATGGGCGTCGATTATCCCTGCCTACAATGGAACGGATGAGTGCCGTGCTCTCCCCTGCCCCACGCCGACCGATCCGCGAACTGCCTGACGAGCTGGTCAGCCAGATCGCCGCCGGCGAGGTGGTGGAGCGCCCCGCCTCCGTGGTGCGCGAGCTGGTCGACAATGCGCTCGATGCCGGCGCGACGCAGGTCACCGTGCGCCTGCTGGCCGGCGGCGTGCGCCTGATCTCGGTGGAGGACGACGGCTGCGGCATCGAGCGCGAGCAGCTGCCGCTGGCCCTGCGCCGCCACGCCACCAGCAAGATCGGCTCGCTGGCCGACCTGGAGTCGGTGGCCACCATGGGCTTCCGCGGCGAGGCGCTGGCGGCCATTGCCTCGGTGTCCGAGCTGCACCTCCTGTCGCGCACGGCCGGCCAGGCGAGCGCCTTCCTGCTCGATGCCTCCAGCGGTGAACTGCGGCCGGCCGCGCGGGCGACCGGCACCACCGTGGAGGTGAAGGAGCTGTTCTTCAGCACGCCGGCGCGCCGCAAGTTCCTCAAGACCGACGCGACCGAGCTGGCGCATTGCCTGGAAGCCGTGCGCCGGCACGCGCTCGCGCGCCCCGACGTCGGCTTCACGGTGTGGCACGAAGGCAAGCTGTGCGAGCAGTGGCGCCCCGGCTCGCGCGACCAGCGCCTGGCCGACGTGCTGGGCGAGGAGTTCCTTGCCGACAGCGTCGCCATCGACCACACGGCGGGCCCGCTGCGCGTGACCGGCCGGGCCGGCATTCCCGACGCGGCACGCTCGCGCGCGGACTGGCAGTTCGCCTACGTCAACGGCCGCTACGTGCGCGACAAGGTGATCACGCACGCCGCGCGCAGCGCCTACGAGGACCTGCTGCACGGCCAGCGCCAGCCGGTGTACGCGCTGCACCTGGAGATCGACCCGGCGCGCGTGGACGTCAACGTGCACCCGACCAAGATCGAGGTGCGCTTCCGCGACAGCCGCGAGGTGCACCAGGCGGTGCGGCGCGCGGTGGAGTCGGCGCTGTCGGCGCCGCGCTCGGCGCAGGCCGGCGTCGCGCAGGCGGTGCTGCCCGTGGAAGCACCAGCCGCGCCGCAATGGCGGCAGCCGCCGATTCCGTTCGTGCCGCAGGCAGGTGAACCGGTTTCCGACCTGGGAGCGCTGTGGTCTCCCGTAGGTCGTGGTGACGCCAGGAACGGCGACAGCGACACCCCCGCAGGCGCCGCCGTTCGCGCGGCTCACCACGACCTGCAGGCACTCCCCCAAGGCGACTGGCCCCTCGGCAAGGCCATCGCCCAGCTGCAGGGCATCTACATCCTCGCCGAGAACGCCCACGGCCTGGTCGTGGTGGACATGCACGCCGCGCACGAACGCATCGTGTACGAACGCCTGAAGGCGCAGATGGATGCGCAGGCCCTGCGCAGCCAGCCGCTGCTGATCCCCGCCACCTTCCCGGCCACGCCGGCCGAAGTGGCGACGGCCGAAGCCTCGCAGGCCGTGCTGGAGCAACTGGGCCTGCAGATCACGCCCTTCACGCCGAAGACGCTCGCCGTGCGCGCCGTGCCGGCCACCCTGGCGCAGGGCGACGCGGTCGAACTGGCCCGCGGCGTGCTGGCGGAGCTGGCGCAGCACGACGCCAGCACCGTGGTCGAGCGCGCGCGCAACGAGCTGCTGGCGACCATGGCCTGCCATGGCGCGGTGCGCGCCAACCGCCATCTGACGCTGCCCGAGATGAACGCGCTGCTGCGCGAGATGGAGGCGACCGAGCGCGCGGGGCAGTGCAACCACGGCCGTCCGACGTGGTACCAGCTGACGCTACCGGAGCTGGACAGGCTGTTCATGCGCGGAAGGTGAGGCGGCGGGGACGATGGCGATAGGCGATGGGCGATAGGCCATCGCGTAGCGCCCGCCCCGTGGACGGCTCGGGCCCACTTCTAC
>DASWUI010000112.1:0-6227 GCA_036401715.1 Ramlibacter sp.
AATCGGTGTAGGACGCCGCCGCAGGAACGAAAAAGGCGGGCCGCGGCCCGCCTTCCCCTGCGCCGCGGCGCTCAGCGCGGCAGCAGGTAGTAGAACGCGTTCATCTTCGCCAGGCCGGCCATGCGCGGGGTGGTCGCGAACAGCTGGAGGGTGTCGATGACCGTGCCTTCCGCGAACTGCGTGGTCAGCGTGCCGTCGCAGTGCGTGTCCGCGTTGCCGAGGCGGCTGCAGTTGATCACGGCCTTGCGGGCGCTCGGGGCCACGTTGATGCCGTCGTCGAAGGACGCGCGGCGCAGCGGGCCGCTGCCGTCCGGGTCGGGACCGGCGCCGAACACCGTGATGCTGGTCGGGGGCTGCGCCGGCGGAGTCACCACCCAGAAGTCGCCGCCGCCCGCCGTGCTCAGGTCGGCCACGTTGGGCGAGCTCGTGCTCGGCGGGCCGAAGGTCACGCGCCCGGTGGCGGCGGTCTCGGCGCGGATTTCCGCCTTCGCCGCTTCGGTCAGCTGCGCCAGCGGCGTCGCCGCGAGTTCCTCCAGCGTGGCCGCGCGGGACACCGTGCGGTAGTTCTGCACCACGTTGGCCTGGCTGGTGTCGGCGTGGAAGAACTCCAGGCGCCAGACGCCCTGCTCCGGGATCTCACGGATCTGCGCCGAATCGAAGGCCGGGCTGGCGAAGAACAGGGAGCTTTCGAAGTCGGCGGGCGAGCCGCTGGTGCTGCTGCTCTTGAACGCGCCGGCCAGGCGCACCACGCTGGTCTGCGTGAGGCTGCCGTTCGGACGCTGGATCGACAGGGCGCTGCGGCCGCCGTTGGGCACGAAGGTGAGCGTGGTCGCGCGCGGCGTGGTCACCACCACCTTGCTGAAGACCGGATTGCCGCTGCCGTCCAGGCGGTTGGCGATGTTGATGTCGTAGCCCGTGGACAGGTAGCTGGCGGCCGGCTGGTTGAGGAATTCGCGGTCCTGCGCGTAGGGGCGCACGCTCGCCGCATAGGCGTAGTTGTTGCCCACCAGCTTGAGCGTGCCGCCCTCGTTGCGCGCGATCAGCTGGTCGTTCAGCACGTTGCCCTGGGCGTCGGTGCTGCGGTAGGTGAACACCACGTCCTTCTCGTCGTTGTTGCGCAGGAACTCGAAACGGCCGTTGCTGAAGACCACCCCGGTGGCGCCGCGGCGGAACAGGCTGGAGAAGGCCCCGGCGTTGCTGGCATCGCGCCCGACCGTGTTGCCGCTGCTGAAGAAGGTGGCCGGATCGTCGCCCACGAACATGGTCCGGCATTCGGGCGCGAGCACGTCGGCCGGCCCGCCGGTGACCGCGTTGACGCTGGCCGAAGACACGCCGCGCACGCGCTGCTCGAAGGGCACCGCGTAGCAGGCGGACATGCGCGCGAGCAGGGCGTCCACCATGGTGTTGATGCCGTCGGGCGGCAGCGAGCCGGCGGGCACCGCGGGCAGCGGCGCCACCGTCGCGTCCGCGCTGGTGAACTGGCGGCTGATGCCCTCGGCCGACCCGCGCACCGTGATCTCGATGTTGGACACGCTGCCGGCATTGCGGATGCTGATGTCCACCACGTCCATCACCTTGTCGTGCCCGGTGCCGTCGGCGGCGAAGACGCCGGTCAGCGGATCGACGCTGTCGCCGACGGCCTCGGTCACCGGCTGCAGGATGGCCTTGACCTCGGCGACCCGGGCCGCCAGCGCTTCCGGCGTGACCACCGAGGCGTTCGCGCGCAGCGACAGCGGGTCGCCGTTGGGGGCGAGCCGGGCCGCGATCAGGTTGGTCAGCGGGGTGATGTTCAGGTGGGTCGTCTTCGTCTCCGCGAAGGTGCTGACCAGGGTCGCGTCTTCCCGCACCGCTTCCACCACCAGCGGGGCGGCGGCGGAGGCGGGGATGGTGATGCGGTAGCTGCCGTCGTCGCCCACGATCGCCGGCGTGGCGTTCAGGGCGTTGCCGTTGCGGTCGTAGATCACGACGCCGGCGCCGACGAAGGGCTTGCCCGTGGCCGCGATGCCGGAGATGGTGACCTCGGTGGGCGCTTGCGCGTCCGGCCGGGCGCCGCCGCCGCCGCAGCCGGCGAGCAGGACGGCCGCGGCGGCCCAGGCCGCCGCGATCCTGTGAATTGCATGTCGCATGTCAGTTTCCTTCAGGGGGTGAGAGGTGGCGGGATGTTGGGATGCGTGACACGCCGTAACATCACCCCTACAGGTGAGTCATCGATTACCCGGTGCACGGGAACCAGGTGGCCCTGGCTGATCAAAATCGGGGTTGCCAGCAAACTCCAGCCATGCGCCGCACCCGCACCCTCGCCGCCGCCGCCGTCGTCGCCACCCTGCTCACCGTGGGCTGCGCCACGCTGGACGAGCGACAGCGCGAATGGATCTTCCAGCCCGGCGACCGCAGCTGGGGCGGCAGCGCCGCGCTCGCCGAGGGCATGCAGGACGTGTGGATCTCCTTTCCCTCCAGGGTGACGGGCGAGGACGCGAAGCTGCACGGCCTGTGGCTGCCGGCGGACGAGAAGCCCGGGACCGGCCCCGTGCTGCTGTACCTGCACGGCGCGCGCTGGAACGTCACCGGCTCGGCGCCGCGCATCCGGCGCATGCAGCAGCTCGGGTTCTCCGTGCTGGCCGTGGACTACCGCGGCTTCGGCAAGTCCACGCGCGCCCTGCCCTCCGAGGACATGGCCTACGAGGATGCGCGCGCGGCCTGGGACTGGCTGGCGCGCCACCACCCGCAGCGCGCCCGCTACGTCTTCGGGCACTCCCTGGGCGGCGCCATCGCGATCGACCTGGCCTCCAAGGTGGAGGACGAACAGGGCGTGATCGTGGAGGGCACCTTCACCTCCATCCCCGACGTGGCGAGTTCGATGAAGTGGGGCTGGCTGCCGGTGGGGCCGCTGATCACGCAGCGCTTCGAATCGATCCGCAAGGTGGGCAAGGTGCAGTCACCGCTGCTCGTGGTGCACGGGGCCGACGACTCGCTGATCCGCAGCGAGCTGGGGCGCCGGCTGTACGAGGCCGCCACCGGCCGCAAGCACTTCGTGCTGGTCGAAGGCGGCTCGCACTTCAGCACCATGGCCGTCGGCCAGGCGCAGTACCGCGAGGCGCTCGCCCAGTTCTTCAGGCTCCGCTAGAGCGCTGCAGCACGGCCAGCGTGGCGCGCACGTCGGCGATCGGGATCTGCCCCGGCGCGGAGGCGGCCGAACCCACGGCGAAGGTCAGCGCCGAGCCGAACGCGCCGCCGCACAGCCGGCTCACCGCGCCCAGCCCGCCCATGGCCATGCTGACCACCGGGATCGGCAGCGACGCGCTGGCCGCCAGCGTCGCCCCCAGCAGCCGGTGCACGTCTTCCATCGACTGCGGCATCACCGCCAGCTTCGCGACGTCCGCGCCCAGGCGCTGCGCCTGCGCGAAGCGCGCCTGCAATTCCGGGGTGGCGGGGGTGCGCCGGAAGTCGTGGAAGGACAGCACCAGGGCCAGCCCGTGCGCGCGGGTGAGTTCGCGCACGCGCTCGACGTCGGCCGGGGCGTTTTCCATTTCGAAGTCCATGGCGGCCACCGTGCCGCTGGCCGCCACCGCCGCGTAGACCTCCAGCACCTGCGCTTCGGTCAACGCGATCGGCTGGCCACCCTCGCGCTGGGCGCGCCGCGTGAACAGCACCGGAATGCCGGCGGCCGCCTGCTGCACGGCGCGCGCGGCGGCGAGCACTTCAGCGGTGTCCGCCAGGGCTTCGAAGAAATCGACGCGCCACTCGATCAGGTCGGGCGCGAGGGCCGCGACCGCCGCGGCCTCCTGCGCCAGGGCCGCGCGCGTGCGCCCCACCAGGGGCGCGCAGATGGCGGGCAGGCGCCCGCCGGCGAGGGGACGTCCCCCCAGGATGATCGCTCTCGGATGCAAGTGCCGCTCCCGCGCTGGATGCGCAGGAGCGATTGTAAGGAGGGGTGCTCAGCCGCCGTGGCCGGACGCGTCGCCGTCGGCGCTGGGGTGGCTGCTGCTGCCGCCCTGCGGCTGCTGCTGCTGCTGCGCGCTGCCGCCGTCGTGCGAGCCCGACTGGGAACCCGTCCTGCGGAAGCCGAGCTTCCTCAGTTCGCGCTCCAGCAGCTCCTTGCGAATGGACAGGGGCAGGGTTTCGGTCGTCCACGTCCCCGTGTCGCCGTCGTCCGGTCCGCCCCCTGATCGCGTGCTGCTCATGCCTTCAACTCTAGTGCGTCGCGCAGACTATGCTGTCGTCTGGCGCGGAGATTGCTGTACGAAGTGTCCGACAGCAGGGCTCAGGGGCCCGAGTTCTCGCGGTCGGTGAGCTCGCTGAACCAGGAGATGAAGCCGGCGGTCTCGCTCTTGTCGAAAACGGCGTCCGCGCCGAGGTCCAGGCAGTGCTGCCGCACGCCCGGTGTCGCATAGCTGCTGAAGACCACCACCTTGCCCCCGCCGGGCTCGGTCTTGCACCGGCGGATCACTTCCATGCCGGCGCCCTGCTCGAGCACCAGGTCGATCACCGCCACGTCCCATTCGCCGCGATGGTCTTCGAGCCAGAGCTTCGCCTCTGCCTCGGTGCTCGATGCGCCGACGATCTTCAGTCCTCCCATGGACGAGAAGAGATCGGCCAGCAAACCGCGCATGCGCTGCAGGTCTTCCACAAGGAACACCCTCAGTTCCACGCCAGACTCCATCCAAAAACAACTTCGCCCATTCTCGATGCAAGGGCTGCCGGGCGGTGGGCGTTGCAACCAATTGCGTACGTCCAGCCCGGCCACACGCATCTGCTACGCTCGAGCGGATGCCCACAGCCACGCTGCCCGCCCTGGTGGCGCTCGCCGGCCCGACGGCTTCCGGCAAGAGCGCCGCGGCGCTGCTGCTCGCGCGGGCACTGGACGCGGAAATCGTCAGCGTGGACTCCGCGCTGGTGTACCGGGGCATGGACATCGGCACCGCCAAGCCCACCGCCGCCGAACGCGCGCTCGTGCCGCACCACCTGATCGACATCCGCGACCCCGCGCAGGCCTACAGCGCCGCCGAATTCGCCGCCGACGCCAGGCAGCTCGTGCGCGACATCCGCGCGCGCGGGCGGCGCGTGGTGCTCGCGGGCGGCACCATGCTGTACTTCAAGGCCCTGTTCGAGGGCCTGGCCGACATGCCGGCAGCCGACCCGCAAGTGCGTGCCGGCATCGAGCGCGAAGCGGCGCGCGAGGGCTGGCCGGCGCTGCACGCGCAATTGGCCGCCGTCGACCCTCCCACCGCCGCCCGCCTGGCGCCGAACGACGCGCAGCGCATCCAGCGCGCGCTGGAGGTGTACCGGCTCACCGGCGCGCCCCTGTCGCAGGCGCACCAGTCGGCCGCGCGCGGCGCGGCCCAGCGGCCGGACCTGTTCCTGTCGCTGGAGCCCGCCGACCGCGGCTGGCTGCACGCGCGCATCGCCCAGCGCTTCGATGCCATGCTGGCGGCGGGCTTCCTCGACGAAGTGCGGGCGCTGCGCGCGCGCGGCGACCTGCACGCGGGGCTTCCCAGCATGCGCTGCGTGGGCTACCGGCAGGCCTGGGAAGCGCTGGAGGGACTGTGGCCGCTGGACAGCGTGCGCGAGCGCGGCATCGCCGCCACGCGGCAGCTGGCCAAGCGGCAGCTCACCTGGCTGCGCGGCCTGTCCGGGCGGCAGGTGATCGCCTGCGACGCGCCCGATGCCCAGGCGCAGGTGCTGCGCGCCGCGGGAGTGCCCGCCTGATGCTGCAGGTGCAGGGGCTGGCCAAACGCTATGGCGAGGTCGCGGTGTTCCGCGACGTCTCGCTGTCGGTCGCGCCGGGCGAGTTCGTGGCGGTGGTGGGCGAGTCGGGCGTCGGCAAGTCGACCCTGCTCAATTGCATGGCCGGGCTCGACACCTGGGATGCCGGCCGCATCGTGGTGGCCGGCACCGACCTCGCGACGCTGGACGACGAAGGCCGCGCGCTGATGCGGCGCGAGAAGCTGGGTTTCGTGTTCCAGGCCTTCCACGTGCTGCCGCACCTGGACGTGGCGCAGAACGTGGGGCTGCCGCTGCTGCTGCTGCAGCTCCCCGATGCCGCACGGCTCGAAGCGATGCTGGAAGCGGTGGGCCTGGCCGGGCTGGGCCGGCGGCTGCCGCAGGAACTGAGCGGCGGGCAGCTGCAGCGGGTGGCAATCGCCCGCGCCCTGGTGCACGGGCCGCGGCTGCTGCTGGCCGACGAGCCGACGGGCAATCTCGACCCCGCGACGGCGGCACGCGTGCTG
>DASWUI010000113.1:0-2208 GCA_036401715.1 Ramlibacter sp.
CCCGCCGCGGCCCAGCCCGGCAAGCCCCTGCCGGAGCCCTTCGCCGTGCTCAAGGAGAAGGGCTGATGCGCAACCACCCGTGGTGGCCCTGGCTCAAGCGCGCCCTGCTCACCGCCTTCCTGGCGGCGGTGGCCATCCTCCTGGTCCGCTACGCGCGCAACGTGGACTGGGGCGAGGTCCGTCAGAGCATCATGGAGCTGCCGCGCTCCACGTTGATGAGGGCGTTCCTGTTCGCGGCCGCCAGCCACCTCGTGTACAGCCTGCTGGACCTGGTGGGCCGGCACTACACGGGCCACCGGCTGCCCGTGCGCAAGGTGATGCAGATCAGCTTCATCAGCTATGCGTTCAACCTCAACCTGGGCTCGCTGGTGGGCGGCATCGGCTTTCGCTACCGCCTGTACGGCAAGCTGGGCGTCGGCTACGGCAACATCACGCGGGTGGTGACGCTGTCCATGATCACCAACTGGCTGGGCTACATCCTGCTGGCCGGCCTGGTGTTCACCATCGCGCCGCTGCAGCTGCCGCCGCACTGGAGGCTCGACAGCGAGGAGCTGCGCATGCTGGGCGTGGCCCTGCTGGGCGCAACCGTCGCCTACCTCGGCCTGTGCGCCTTCTCCCGGCGCCGCAGCTGGACGATCCGCGGCCACGAGATCGACCTGCCCTCGGTGCGCATGGCCTTCGCGCAGCTGGCGATCTCCTGCCCGCACTGGATGACCATGGCGGCCGTGCCCTGGGTGCTGCTGCAGGGCCAGATCGATTACCCGACCGCCCTGTCGGTGATGCTGATGGCGGCGATCTCGGGCGTGATCCTGCACATCCCCGCCGGGCTGGGCGTGACGGAGGCCGTCTTCATCGCCCTGCTGTCGCACCGCGTGCCCGAGCACCAGTTGCTGGGTGCACTGCTGGCCTACCGCGCGATCTTCTACCTCACCCCGCTCCTGGTGGGCGCGCTGCTCTACCTCAAGGTGGAAATGCGCACGCGCAGGCACGTGCCAGCGGCCTGAAGCAATTGCATACCCTGAGCCCCCCGGACGCACGATCTTGCCGACAATCCGTGTATGGAAACGAACACGCAACCCACTCCGGCGCCCGGCGCGCTGTACAACCCGCTGTCGGGCTGGGAAGCTGCATCGCGCTGGAATGCAGCCACCTGGGACTGGATGGCCCAGGGCTTTCGGCAATGGATGGCGCTCATGACCACGCTGCCGGCGCAAGCCGTCGCCCCTTTCCCGCAGGCGAAGACGCTCACCGCATCGGCGGAACGGCCGGTCGCCAAGGCGGAATCCCAACGTCCTGCGCGCGTCACGAGCAAGCGCAAGGCCCGGCCCAAGGCACGAACGCGAGGTTGAAGTCATGACAGGCGATCTGGGCACGGAAGCGAAACTGGCAGGCCAGACCGATCTGGCGGGCTTCCGGTCCGAGGCGCGCCAGCTGCTGGCGCACCAGGTGCCGCCCGAGGAAGTGCAGTGGCAGCTGAATCCGCCGGCGGACCAGTACACCGACCCCCAGTCGCCGCAATCGAGCCGGCCGAAGAACGTCGCGCGCGCCGCCACCGCGATCGTTCCGGCCTCGTTCACGCGCCTGTGCGAGTTCGTGGTGCTGCACCGCGACCCCGAGCGCTTCTCGCTGCTGTACCGCCTGCTGTGGCGGCTGGTGCACGAGCCCGGGCTGCGCAACGACCCGGTGGACAACGACATGCTGCAGGCGCAGCACATGGCGCACGCGGTGCGCCGCGACATCCACAAGATGAAGGCCAACCTGCGCCTGCGGCCGATGCGCGACGGCGAAGGACACGAGCTGCAGGCCGGCTGCTACGAGCCCGCCCACCACGTGGTGGAGGCGGTGGCGCCCTGGTTCGCCAAGCGGCTGCCGGCGCCGCGCTGGGTGATCTTCACCCCCGACCGCAGCGTGCGCTGCGAGGACGGGCGGCTGCTGTTCGGCCCGGGCGTGCCGGCGGCGGAACTGCCCGGCCACGAGGGCACGGATGCGGACTGGCTGGCCTGCTACGAGCGCGTGTTCGCCGCGCACGACAGGCCCGCGGCCACGCATGCCTGAACCGCCCGACCCGAAGATCACTTCCCTTGATGCGCTCAAGGCCGCCACCATGGCCTGCCGCGAGTGCCCCATCGGCGAGACCGCGACGCAGTCGGTCATCGGCGAAGGGCGGCTGAAGGCGCGGCTGATGCGGGTGGGCGAGCAGCCCGGCGA
>DASWUI010000114.1:0-2364 GCA_036401715.1 Ramlibacter sp.
CGCCTCCTGGACCGGCGCCATCGCCTCGCGGCTCGCGGGCGTGCCGCACGTCTGGCACCTGCGCGAACTTCCCCTGCGCGAGCACCCGGGCGAGCCGATCTTCGGCCGCCGGCTGGAACGCAGGCTGCTGTCGGACCCCCGGTGCGTCCTGGTGTGCAACTCCGGGTTCGTGCGCGACTGGTACCAGGGCACCTTCGGGCGCGCCCCCGCCGTGGCCTACCAGCCGGTGAGCGTGCCGTCCGTGGCGGCGCGCGCTGCCCGCAGCGGCGTGCATGTGGCGGTGCTGGGGCGGCTGCATCCGGCCAAGCGCCAGCACCTCGTCGTCGAGGCGGTCGCCCGCCTGCCGGCGGAGCTGCGCGAACGACTGCAGGTGCACCTGCACGGCGAACCGATCGAGCCCTATGCGACGCAGCTGCAGGCGCTGGTCGATGCGCGTGGACTGCAGGCCACCGTGCACCTGCACGGCTTCACGCCCTCTCCCCACCAGGCCCTGGCCGACTGCGACCTGGTCGTGCTTCCTTCCGTGGGCGAGGCCTTCGGCCGCGCCTGCGCCGAAGCCATGCTGCTGGGCGTGCCCGTGATCGGGGCCGACTCGGGCGGGACGCTCGAACTCATCGGGGCGGCAGGCAGCAAGGGGCGGCTGTTCCGCACGGACGACGCGGACGCGCTGTCCGCCTGCATCGCCTCCTTCCTGCGGGATCCCGCGCCGTTCCGGCAGCGCGCCGCAGCGGCCCGGGACTGGGCGCGCGAAGCGCTGGCGGAGGACGCCTACCTGGAGACCCTGCGCAGCGCGTTCGCGTCCGCGCGTGGAAAATGAGGCATGCCCACTTCTTCGCATCCTGACATCGGCCTCATCATCGTCGGCGACGAGATCCTCTCCGGCAAGCGGGCGGACAAGCACCTGCCCAAGCTGGTGGAGCTGCTCAATGCGCGCGGCCTGCAGCTCGGGTGGGCCGAGTACGTGGGCGACAAGCCGGAGCGCATCACGGAGACGCTCAGGCGCGCCTTCGCCTCGGGCGACATCGTCTTTTCCTGCGGCGGCATCGGCGCCACGCCCGACGACCACACCCGCCAGTGCGCCGCCAGGGCGCTGGGCCTGCCGCTGGAACTGCACCCCGAGGCCGAACGCCTGATCCGCGAGCGCATGCAGGACGTGGCGAAGGAGCAGGGCATCCCCTACGAGCCGGACCGGCCCGACAACATCCACCGCCTGAACATGGGCGTGTTCCCGCGGGGCGCGGCCATCATCCCCAACCCCTACAACAAGATCCCGGGCTTCACCGTCGGCACCGTGCACTTCGTCCCCGGCTTCCCGGTGATGGCCTGGCCGATGATGGAGACCATCCTGGACGCGCGGTATGCGCACCTGTTCCGCCGGGGCGCCTACGTGGAGAAGTCGGTGATCGTGTTCGGCTCCATGGAGGCCGCCCTCACGCCGCTGATGGAGCAGGTGGAGCGCGAGCACCCGCAGGTGAAGGTGTTCAGCCTGCCCAGCGTGGACCACCCCACCTACGGCCGCCACATCGACCTGGGCGTCAAGGGCTCCCCCGCCGACGTGGACCCGGCCTACCGCACGCTGCTGGACGGGCTGGCCGTCCTGAAGGTCCGCCTGGGCCCCGAGTTGGTGCGCAGCTGAGCTGCACCACGGCGGTGCATCCGCCGTTTTGCACCTGGGCGGTGCACTGCCGAGCGCTTTCCGCAAGGCTTCCGTAGGGAAAAGTGCTCAGGATCGCGCACAATCGCCCCGCCGCGCGCCGTGCCGCATGCACCAGCTTTGGCACAGAACCTGCATCCCCGCCCCCCGTTCATTCATCAACAACCAACCATCCCCAGGAGAAACCTGATGGCAGCAGCCAAGAGCGTCGCAGATGTCATGAAGATGGTGAAGGACAACGAAGTCAAGTTCGTCGACTTCCGCTTCACCGACACCCGCGGCAAGGAGCAGCACGTGACCGTGCCGGTCTCCCACTTCGACGAGGACAAGTTCAGCGCCGGCCATGCCTTCGACGGTTCGTCGATCGCCGGCTGGAAGGGCATCGAAGCCTCCGACATGCTGCGGATGCCGGACCCGAACACGGCCAACATCGATCCCTTCTTCGAAGAGACGACGCTGATCCTCTCGTGCGACGTGCTCGAGCCGGGCGACGGCAAGGCCTACGACCGCGACCCGCGCTCGATCGCCAAGCGCGCCGAGGCCTACCTGAAGGCCTCCGGCTTCGGCGACACCGCCTTCTTCGGCCCCGAACCCGAGTTCTTCATCTTCGACGACGTGCGCTGGAGCGCCGACGCCGCCGGCTGCTTCGTCGAGATCGACGAGCACGAGGCGCCCTGGAACACGGGCAAGAAGCAGGAAGGCGGCAACAA
>DASWUI010000115.1:0-2328 GCA_036401715.1 Ramlibacter sp.
ATGGAAATCGCGCTCGTCCTGGTCGTCATCGTCGGCATCTTCATCGCCAAGGGCATCCGCGTGGTGCCGCAGCAGAACGCCTGGGTGGTCGAGCGCCTGGGCAAGTACCACGGCACGCTGTCGCCGGGACTGAACATCATCATCCCCTTCGTGGACCGGGTGGCCTACAAGCACAGCCTCAAGGAGATCCCGCTGGACGTTCCCAGCCAGGTCTGCATCACCCGCGACAACACCCAGCTGCAGGTCGACGGCATCCTCTATTTCCAGGTCACCGACCCGACCCGGGCGAGCTACGGCTCCTCCAACTACATCATGGCGGTCACCCAGCTGGCCCAGACCTCGCTGCGCAGCGTGATCGGCAAGCTGGAGCTGGACAAGACCTTCGAGGAGCGCGACATCATCAACGCGCAGGTGGTGCAGGCCATCGACGAGGCCGCCCTGAACTGGGGCGTGAAGGTGCTGCGCTACGAGATCAAGGACCTGACGCCGCCCAAGGAGATCCTGCACGCGATGCAGGCGCAGATCACCGCCGAGCGCGAGAAGCGCGCGCTGATCGCGGCTTCCGAAGGCCGCCGCCAGGAGCAGATCAACATCGCCACCGGCGAGCGGGAAGCGTTCATCGCGCGGTCCGAGGGCGAGAAGCAGGCCGAGATCAACAAGGCGCAGGGCGAGGCGGCGGCGATCATCGCGGTGGCCGACGCCACCGCCGACGCCATCCGCAAGGTGGCCCAGGCGATCCGCGAGCCGGGCGGCGAGCAGGCGGTGCAGCTGAAGGTGGCCGAGCGGGCGGTGGATGCCTTCGGCAAGGTGGCCGAGGACGCGACCACCACCCTCGTCATCCCCGCCAACATGAGCGAGGTGTCCGGGCTGATCGCCTCCGCCATGAAGATGATTTCCGGGGTGCGCGGGCCGGCCGCGCCGCAGGCCGCCGCCCCCGCGCCGGCGCCTCAGGTGTCGTCGGAGTGGGGCCGCGAGTTGCGGTAGGACGGGTTCAGCGGGCTGGGCCGCGAGCGCAGCCCGCTGGGCAGCAGGTCCGCGAACAGCGAACTCAGTTCGTCGATCCTCTCCCGCGCGGCGACCTCCCCGTGCGTGCGTGACAGCAGCTGCATGATCTCCCCGCGCATGAACCACAGCGCCTGCAGGTCCGTCGCGTAGCGGATGCGCCGCGCGAGCCCCGCGGCCCGGTCCCCGGGGTCCAGGGTCGTCAGCGCCAGCATGGCCTCGCGGATCTGGTCCATGGTGGCGGGGTCGTCCACCCGCGGCTTGGCCGTGCTGACGCTGAACATCGCGTAGATGCTGCTCCTCAGGTCTCTCGTCTTGAACCAGCGCATGGGGAAATCCTTTCGGTCAGCCGCCCTCGCGGGGGCTGGCATTCGCGTTCGTCGGGGATGTGAGATCCAGCAGCTCGGCGACCGCCAGTTCGGCGACGCGCGCCGGAACCGGGTTGGGTGCAGCCATGTCGGCGAGCCTGGCGAAGGTGAAGAGAACCGGTGCTTCCCCGCGCGCACCTTCCAGGCGCGGCACACCAAACTTGAGGCCGTGGCGGTCGCCCGCGGGCAGCTTGCCCAGCAGGCTGCGCGTGACCAGGATGGCGCCCATGCGGGAGACGCGGGAAAGCTGCTCCGCGTGATCGGCGGTATCGCCGACCACGCGGAGCGCCCCCTCCCCCGTCGCTCCCACGACGCCCATCCACTCCTGTCCTTCGTCGATGCCGGTGTTGATGCACAGCTCGACGTCCCAGCCCTTGCGCACCTGCCAGCGGTGCGACACCTGGCGCATGGCATCGCGCGTCTGGTGCGCCGCCGCCAGGGCATTCCACAGGTAGCTGCTGTCCGCCTGCGGCAGGAAATAGCAGACCAGCACCTCGCCGCCCTGGGCGCCCGCGCGCCCGCGGTTGCGGCGGAAGATGCGATCGAGCTCGGCCCAGATCTCGTTGAGCAGCTCGAAGTACTCCTGCGCCGTGAGCTTCACCCACAGCCCGCTCGCGTCCTGCAGCGTGCCCACCAGCACCGCCACCGGCGTGACCACGGGGGCCGAGCGCGGCGCGGCCACCGGCGCGGCGAGCGTCTGTCCGGGTTGCTGCGGCGCGAAGGCGAACAGCACGCCTTCGCGGAAATGGACGGCGTAGACCCAGCGGGCGGGCAGTCCCGCCTGCGCCGGAATGGCGGCCTGCATCACCAGGCCGGGCTCGCTGGGCCGGGCATCGTCGAACAGGCGCTGCAGCCGCGCCGCGTCGTGCGGCGGCAGGTCGCGCAGCAGGCTGGCCGCCGGCACGCCGCGCGCATGCGCGACCTGCAGGTGGAAACGCAGGATGGCGTCGCCGCCGCG
>DASWUI010000116.1:0-1700 GCA_036401715.1 Ramlibacter sp.
GTCCACGGACTCCCGGAGAAACCGATCAGCGGGACGCTGCCGTCCAGCTCGCGGCGGATCACGCGCACCGCATCCATCACGTAGCGCAGTTCGGTCTCCATGTCCGGGACTGCAAGCTTCGCCACGTCGGCCGCGCTGCGCACCGGGCGCTCGAATTTCGGGCCCTCGCCCTCGTCGAAATACAGCCCCAGGCCCATCGCGTCGGGCACGGTGAGGATGTCGGAGAACAGGATCGCGGCATCCAGCGGGAAGCGCCGCAGCGGCTGCAGCGTGACCTCGCACGCGAGGTCCGGGGTCTTGGCCATCGCCAGGAAGCTGCCGGCCTGCGCGCGCGTCGCGCGGTATTCCGGCAGGTAGCGTCCGGCCTGGCGCATCAGCCAGACGGGCGTGCAGTCGACGGGTTCGCGGCGCAGGGCGCGCAGGAGGCGGTCGTTCTTGGGCGGGGTGGACAAGGCGGGTCTCTGGGTTGGGGAGCGTGTCGCTGCTCCGGTCAATCGGTTGTTGCCGTCTCGGGCGCTGCGGTTGTCACGCCGGCAGGGCCGGGCCGGCCCTTCACGGCGGGACGCCCGGCCGGGCCGGAATCGCCGACGGGCGATTCACAGGCGGGCGGCCTCGCCCTGCACGAACATGACCTGGAAGCCCTTCTTCAGCTGCAGGTCGCGCGCGTGCTCGAAGGCGGCGAGAGCGCTGCCCTGGTCGAGGTACTGCTCGCGCCGCAAGGTGCTGCGCCCGCCGATCTGCCCGGTCTCGCGCACCAGCGTCCAGCCGCCGAGCAGGTCGGCTTCGAGCTGGAGCTGGACGAAGCGCGGGGCTTCGCGGCCGTTGGGTCGATCCTGGAGCAGCAGGCGCATGTGGACATTGTAGGCGGCGTAGCGACCCGCTGGTCCGGAATCCCGGGCCTTGGGGCATCGCGGCTACGCGCGCAGCACGGCCAGCACCGCGGCCTCCTCGACGCCGGCCACCACGCGCGCCCGGCCCACGCCGTCCCACAGGATGAAGCGCAAACCCGTCGCCTGCGCCTTCTTGTCCAGGCGCATGCGTGCGAGCAGGGCGTCCGCGTCCAGGGCTTCCGGGGGCCGGATCGGCAGTCCCAGGCGTGCCAGCAGGGCGGCGAGCCGGGCGGCATCCGCCTCCGGGGCCAGGCCCTGCGCGGCGGACATTCGTGCCGCGAGCACCATGCCCACCGCCACCGCCTCGCCGTGGTTCAACCCGCCATAACCCTGCTCGGCCTCGATGGCATGGGCGAAGGTGTGGCCGAAGTTCAGCAGCGCGCGCTCCCCGTGCTCGAACAGATCGCGCTCGACGATGGCGGCCTTGTGCGCGCAGCTGCGCTCGATGGCCTCGCACAGCGCCGCATCCTCGCGGGCGAGCAGTGCGTCCGCATGCCGTTCCAGCCACGCCAGGAAGGCGGCATCGCCGATCGCGCCGTACTTCACCACCTCGGCCAGCCCCGCGCGCAGCTCGCGCTCCGGCAGCGTGCGCAGCGTGGCGGTGTCGGCGAAGACCGCGCGCGGCGGATGGAACGCGCCGACCAGGTTCTTGCCCTGCGGCAGGTCCACCGCGGTCTTGCCGCCCACCGAGGAATCGACCATCGCCAGCAGCGTCGTCGGCAGCTGCACGACGTCGATGCCACGCATCCAGCACGCGGCGGCGAACCCGGCCAGGTCGCCGACCACGCCGCCGCCGAGCGCGAACACGCA
>DASWUI010000117.1:0-1579 GCA_036401715.1 Ramlibacter sp.
CAGGTAGACGAGCAGCTTGTCACGGCTGAGACCGGCGTCCCGATGCAGCGCCAGCAGCGCCAGGAGCGCGAGGCGCAGCCGCTGCGCAGCCGGCCCGGCGACGGCCCCGTCCGAACGTTCGATCGAAATGCCCCCGAACAGCCGCAGCGAGATCATCACGTGCCCGGACGAGAATCAGGAGAGCGTTGGCAGAGAGCAGGAAGACCGCCCGGGTCCATGTTAGGCGCGCGACTCTGCTCCGGGCAAGAAGAACGGCACGGGACCCGCCCGCTGCGAACCGGAGCTGCTCCCCAGGAGGCTACATGTTCCCCACCGCACGCCATGCTGCTGCCGCCCTGCTCCTGCCGCTGCTCGCGCTTGCCTGCCAGGACTCGCCGACCGCTCCGGCCGAGGCGGCGCCGTCCGCCGATGCCGCCACGTTCGCGCGCGAAGGCGTCTCGTCACGCCTGCCAGTGCAGGGCAACGTCTGGAACGAATGCACGGGTGAGACGGTGTGGGTGACGGGCGAGATCAACCGGGTGTTCTCGATGCACGTGGACCAGGGCGGCGGCTACCACTGGCTCTCGAACTACGTGATCCACGGCTCCGCCGTCGGCCTGTCCAGCGGCAACCAGTACGTCTACAACGAGGTCCACAACATGAAGGAGAACGGCGACCTGCCGTTCGACGCGCTGTTCGACGATACCGGGGCGTACTACTTCACGATGTCGTTCATCAGCACGCTCCTCAGCAAGGGCGCCCTGCCCAACGAACAGTTCCAGTGGGACATCCGGTTCAAGATGAACCGGGAGGGCGAGGTGACGATCGACGAGTTCCGCTACGAGGTCCTGTGCAGCGGCTGAGCACCGATCGAGGCCGGCGCTATGGCGAGCGCCTGGGCGTGGCCGAGTAGATACGCCAGACCTGCTGCGGCGTGGCACCACCGATGGTGCTGCGCCGCAGCGCGCGGGCGCTCGTTCTGAAGACTGCACTGCCGCTCACCGGCATCGACTCACCCGGTGGGTGCGCCCACTGGCGGCAGCATCTCCGCTTCCCAGGCTGCAAGCTCACCACGCAGGGCGGCGAATCTGCCGGTCTCGTCCAGCTTCTGATCCATGCGCTCACCGGGATCCAGCACGAGGTCGAAGAGGTACTCCCCGTCTTCGTCGCGGAGGTACTTCCATCGACCGTCGCGGACCGCCGCCTGCTGCGTGCGCTGCGTCGTGCGCCAGAAGATCCGCCTCTCCTGCGGCGCCTCGCGACCCGTGAGGACGGGCATCAGGTCGATGCCGTCGAGCGGATACGACGGACCCGGCGTGCCACCCGCTGCGGCGAGCACGGTCGCCGCCCAGTCCAGTGTGCTCGCCACCTGCGGCGTGGTAACGCCGGCGGGGATGACGCCCGGCCAGCAGGCAAAGGCAGGGACACGGATGCCGCCTTCCCAGACGTGGCCTTTCCGACGCGCCAGTCCTCCCATGCTGGAATGCAGCATGCCGCCGTTGTCGCTCGTGAAGATCACCAGCGTTCGCTCTGCAATGCCACGCTCGGAGACCGCCGCCAGCATGCGGCCGACCGCCTCGTCGAGTGCAATGACCATGTC
>DASWUI010000118.1:0-3132 GCA_036401715.1 Ramlibacter sp.
CGCTGCGACAGCTCGCGCGGCGTGCACACGCCGGCGGCGAAGGAAGGGACGGGGGCGAGCGCCGCCGCTGCCGAGAGCAGCACGCTGCGCCTGCGGATGCCGGGGGCGTTGGCGGTTAGCATGCCAACGATTCTGGGGAGCCCGCCCCCCCGGCGCCTTGCGCTGTGTCAAGGAAGTCGCGCGGCTCAGGCCGCCGTGATGCGCCGCTCCCGGATCACCGATCCATAGCGCTTGCTGTCTTCGCGCATGACGGCGGCGAACTGCGCCGGCGTCATCGGCGTCGGATCCGCCGCCAGGTTCGCGATCTGCGCCTTCACGCCCGACAGGCCGAGGGCCGCGTTGACCTCGCGGTTCAGGCGCTCGATGACGGCTGCCGGCGTGCCGTCGGGCGCGTACAGCCCGTGGGTCGTGCCGGCATCGAAGCCCTTGAGCCCCGCCTCGTGCAGCGTCGGCACGTCCGGGTACAGCGAGGAGCGCTGCGGCGCGGCGATCGCGAGCATCTTCAGCTTGCCCGCCTTCACGTGGCCCAGCGCGATCCCCGGGTCGAAGTAGAAATCGATCTGGCCGGCCAGCAGGTCCTGCAGGGCGAGCGAGGCCCCGCGGTAGGGAACGTGCACGACGTAGACGCCGGCCTGGCTCTTGAGCATCTCGCCGGCCAGGTGCAGGCCGGTGGCATTGCCGGCCGAACCATAGGTCACCTTGCCCGGGTTCTTCTTCAGGTACGCGAGGAAGCCGCGCACGTCGTTCGCCGGGAAGTCGCCCCGCGCGACGAGGAACAGGTTGAGGCGGGCGAGCGCGGCCACCGGCACCAGGTCCTTCGCCGGGTCGAAGGGCATCTTCGCGAACACGTGCGGGTTGGTGGTGATCGTGCTGCCCGCCGTCATCAGCAGCGTGTAGCCGTCGGCCGGCGCCTTGGCGACCAGGTCCGCGCCTATCATGCCGCTCGCGCCCGCGCGGTTGTCGATCACGACCGGCTGGCCGAGCGCCTGCTGCAGCGGCTGCGAGACCGCGCGGATCAGCGCATCGGGCGAACTCCCGGCCGGGAAGTTGCAGATCACCTTGACGGGCTTGGCGGGCCAGGACTCGCCCGGCTGGGCGGAGACCCGCCCCGCCAGTCCGAGGGCGCCGGCGGCGGCGGCCCGGGCGAGGAAGCGGCGGCGCGCGGGAACGGGATCGTGGTCCATGCTGGCTCCTTTCATGCGTCCACCGGCAGCCCGGTGAAGTTCTCCGAGAATTCCAGGCGGCCCGGGTACGTCGTGGTCATGTACTCGAGGTCGGCACGCTGCAGGCGCCGCACGAACGCGTTCTCGCCGGGGAACTGGTGCACCATGGTGCAGAGCCCCGCGGAGAAGCGCTGCACCAGCCACATGCGCTTGAGGCAGACGGCGGAATAGCGTTGCAGCCAGTCGCCGCGCCCGCGCCGGTACTGCTCGGCGAGTGCGCGCCCCAGCACCTTCACGTCGGCCAGCGCGGAATTGAGGCCCTTCGCGCCGGTGGGCGGCACGATGTGCGCCGCGTCGCCTGCGAGGAACAGGCGCCCGTGCTGCATGGGCTCGGCGAGGAAGCTGCGCATCGCCGTCACGCCCTTCTGGGTGATCGGCCCCTCCTGCACCGGCGGCAGGCCGGGAACGTCCAGGCGCTTGTGCAGTTCGGACCAGATGCGGTCGTCGGACCAGCCGTCCGGGTCCTCGTCGGGCGCGCACTGCAGGTACAGACGCGTCACGCTGGGCGAGCGGATGCTCATCATCGCGAAGCCGTCCTCGTGGCAGCCCCAGGTGATGTCCTCGATGGCGGGCTTCGCCTCGGCGAGGATGCCCAGCCAGCCGAAGGGATAGATGCGGTCGTAGACCTGCAGCCGGTCGGCGGGGATGGCGGAGCGGCTCACGCCCCGGAAGCCGTCGCAGCCGGCGACGTAGTCGCATTCCAGCGTGGCCCGCTCGCCCGCATGCTCGAAGTGGATCACCGGCCGCCCGCCCTCGAGGCCCTCGATGCGCGTCACGGGTGCGTCGTACAGGACCGGGAGGCCGCTGCGGTCGCGCGCCTCCATCAGGTCGGTGACCACCTCGTGCTGCGGGTACACCCAGGTGTTGCGGCCGCAGACCGCCTCGAAGTCGATCGGGTGCGACTCGCCGTTGAAGCGGAAGTCGATGGCGCGCTGCCTGAGGCCGACGCTGGCGACGCGCTCGCCGACGCCGAACTCGCGCATCATCTCCACGGTGCCCTGCTCCAGCACGCCGGCGCGCAGCCGGGTGCGCACGTGCTCGCGGCTGGCCCGCTCGACGATCACGGATTCGATCCCCTGCAGGTGCAGGATCTGCGCCAGCATGAGGCCCGCGGGGCCCGCGCCGATGATGCCGACTTGCGTGCGCATCAGGCGGACTCCTCCAGCGTGACGAGGCCCATGCCGGTGGTCATGGGCGCGTAATAGTTGCGGTGCACCCGCTTCGCGCCGGCGGAGAGCGCGCCCCGCATGACCAGCCACATGATCAGCTCGATGCCTTCCACGCCGTACTTCTCCATCATCGCCTGGTGCGTCAGCCCGGCGAGGCTCTCCGGGTCCTGCTCGATGCGCTCCAGGAAGTCGAGGTCCTCGTCGGGGTTCATGGCGCCGAAGTTGGGCCCGGTCAGCTGGTGCGACATGCCGCCGGTGCCGATGATCGCGACCCGGATGTCCTGCTCATAGCTGTCCACCGCCCGCCGGATCGCCTGGCCCAGGCGCCAGCAGCGGCGCGCCGTCGGCAGCGGGTGCTGCAGCACGTTGACTTCCACCGGCACCGCGGCGACCGGCCATCCGTCCGCGCCGGCGTCGAAGCACAGGTGCATGGGTACCAGGAAGCCGTGCTCCACGGCCATCTCCTGGCAGACGGTGATGTCGAACTCGTCGTACACCAGCGAGCGGCACAGGTGCTGCGAGAACGCCAGGTCGCCGCGGATGGCGGGCAGCGGCCGCACGCCGAAGCCCTCGTCGGCGATCGCGTAGCTCTCGGCGCAGCCCACCGCGAAGGTCGGGTACTTGTCGAAGAAGAAGTCCGCGCCGTGATCGTTGTAAACCATGATGCAGACGTCGGGCTTGAGTTCCTTGAGCCACCGGCGCACGGGCACGTACGCGTCGAACAGGGGTTTCCAGGCCGG
>DASWUI010000119.1:0-2088 GCA_036401715.1 Ramlibacter sp.
ATGCCTTTCCACGCGAAACCCGCGCCGGTCATGAACACCAGCTTGTCGACGCCGGGAACGAGGCGCTGCAGCGCGTCGACGGCCCTGGGACCCTGCAGGGCGAGCAGGGCGCGCTCCGGCAGGGGGATCACCTCGCAGCGGGTGCCGATGCGTTCCTGCATGTGCTGCAGGTCGCCGGCCTTGCAGGCGCCGTTGACGATGACGAACAGGTCCGTGCCGCGGTTGACGAACATGAGGTCGTCGATGATCGTGCCTTCGTCGGTGAGCAGCAGGCCGTAGCGCTGCCTGCCCGGGGCGAGGTCGATCACGTCCACCGGCATCAGCGTCTCGAAGGCCGCGGCGGCCTGCGGTCCCGCCAGGCGCAACTGGCCCATGTGCGACACGTCGAACAGGCCGGCGCTCGCGCGCGTGTGGTGGTGCTCGGCCATCAGGCCGGCGGGGTACTGCACCGGCATCGAATAACCGGCAAAGGGGACCATGCGCGCACCGAGTTCCAGGTGCAGGGCATGCAAGGGTGTCTTCTGTAGCTCTTCTTGGGCGGCGGACACGTGTGCTCCAGCAGGGGCGAAGGACCATCGTACACACGATGGGCGGGCCCGTGCTGTCCGCTTTACCTGAGAGATTCACCCTTTGCGGGGGCTTGCTCCTTCGGTGGGCCGCTGCTCATCCGCAGCAGGCCTCTCTCCAGCAAGGTGACGCCCCGGCTGGCGGGGCGCTTGTCAGTCCTGGGTACCTGAGCGTTGTTGCGCCTTCGGCGGCTCCGGGGGGAGCTCTCTCCTGACGGCGGGGATTGTAGCTGCTCCGCTGTCGCGGTTCGGCTGCGCGCCCACCACGACCTGCGGGTACAGGGTCCCGCAGCGCCCGTAGGTCGTGGTGAGCGGCGAAGCCCGAACCGCGGCACCACGCTACTTCGCGTACACCAGGTCCCGCAGCGCCAGCGACAGCTGCGGCGCATACGTGATCACCATCAGGCAGCCCAGCACCACCAGCACGAAGGGGATCAGCTGCCCGATGATCCGGTCCAGCGAGATCCTCGCCACCGTGCAGGCGGCGAACAGGTTCACGCCGAAGGGCGGCGTGATCATGCCCAGCGCCAGGTTGACCACCATCACCATGCCGAAGTGCACCGGGTCCACGCCGAAGTGCATGGCCACCGGCGCGAGGATCGGGGCCAGCACGATGATCGCCGCGCTGGTCTCGATGAACATGCCGATGATGAACAGCGCGGCGTTCACCCCCAGCAGGAAGGCGGCGGGGCTCTGCAGCACCGCCTCCAGCCAGCGGCCGATGGCCTCCGGCACGCCGGCGCGGGTGATCAGGAAGGCGAACAGGCCGGCGTTGGCGATGATGAACATGATCACCGCCGAGGAGATCACCGACTTGCGCAGGATCGCGTACAGGTCGCGCACGCCGATCTCGCGGTAGATGAACACGCCCACCACCAGCGCGTAGAACACCGCCACCGCGGACGCCTCCGTCGGCGTGAAGACACCGCCGTAGATGCCGCCCAGGATGATCACCGGCATCAGCAGGGCCCAGCCCGCCTGCAGGAAGGCGCGACCGAAGGGCAGCCGGCCGTCGCCGTCGTCCTTGCCCCACCCCTTCCACTTGCACCAGATCCACACGAACAGCATGAGCGCGCCGCCGATCAGCAGGCCGGGACCGATGCCGGCGATGAACAGCTCGCCGATGGAGACTTCGGCGCTCACGCCGTACAGGATCATCGGGATCGAGGGCGGGATCACCACGCCCAGCTCCGCGCTGGTGGCCTGCAGCGCCGCCGCGTAGCTGGTGGGATAGCCGTGCTTGATCAGCGCGGGAATGAGGATCGCGCCGATGGCGAAGGTGGTCGCGACGGAGGAGCCCGACACCGCCGCGAAGATCATGCAGGTCAGCACGCAGGTCATGGGCAGGCCGCCCTGCACGCCGCCGACGATGCTCTTGGCGAATTCCACCAGGCGGCGCGAGATGCCGCCGGTTTCCATCAGGTTGCCGGCCAGGATGAAGAAGGGGATGGCCGCCAGCGGAAACTTGTTGATCGCGTTGAACATCTCCTTGACGGAGATGAGCATGTGCGCATTGCTGACC
>DASWUI010000120.1:0-3559 GCA_036401715.1 Ramlibacter sp.
GGTAGAACAGTTCGGCGTCCATGCCGCTGCTGGCGGGCGCCGCGGCCACCAGCGGGGGGCGCGGACCCTGCGCCTGCACGGGGACGCGCGTGGCACACGCCGCGAGGAGAGCGGCCAGGGCCACCAGGGAGAATCGCATCATCAAATCATCATAATCCGATCCCTTTTCGCCATGCCCGAACTCCCGGAAGTCGAGGTCACCCGCCAGAGCTTTGCCGACCGCATCGCCGGCGCGCGCATCGAAAAGGTGCGCGTCGGCAAGGCGTTGCGCTGGCCGCTGGGATGCGAGCCCGCATCGCTCGTCGGCCGGAAGGTGACGTCTGTCCGGCGCCGGGGCAAATACCTGCTGCTGGACCTGGACCGCGGGCTGCTCCTGATGCACCTTGGCATGTCCGGCAGCCTGCGCTTCGACGCGGCCATGCCCGAGGCGGCGCTGCACGACCACTTCGACCTCGTCACCGACCGCGGCGTGCTGCGCCTGAACGACCCGCGCCGCTTCGGTGCCGTGGTGTATGCCGGCAGCGAGGACGCGCCCGAGGCGCTGAAGCTGCTCGGGGGCCTGGGCGTGGAGCCGCTCGGCGAGGCCTTCGACGCCGCGGCCTTCCACGCGGCGCTGAAGAAGCGCAAGGCGGCGATCAAGCAGGTGCTTCTTTCGGGGGACATCGTCGTAGGCGTCGGCAACATCTATGCATCGGAGGCCCTGTTCCTCGCGGGCATCCGCCACACGCTGGCGGCCAGCCGCGTCAGCCGGCCGCGCGCGGCGCGCCTGCAGGCGGCGATCCGCGAAGTCCTCGCCAAGGCGGTGGCCAAAGGCGGCAGCACCCTGCGGGATTTCTCCAACGCGCAGGGGGAATCGGGCTACTTCCAGCTCGAGGCCATGGTGTACGACCGCGAGGGCGAGCCCTGCCGCGTGTGCGGCTCTCCCATCCGGATGATCCGGCAGGGCGCGCGCGCAACGTATTTCTGCCCCGTGTGCCAGAAGTCCTGAGGGAAAAAGGGGTTCGCTGCTATATTCAAATGGAGCATCGGGGACCCAGTGGCTACTTCCTTCAATGAACAATTCGACCAGCATGGCGCGTGGCGGCGTGAATTCGCGCTGCGCCTGAAGCTGCTGTCCGAGTGGCTGAAGGACCACGACCTCCTCGATAGCGCCGTCGAGGAGCGCCTGCGCCGCCTCGAGGGCCAGATGCGTTCCGACAAGGTCATGGTGGCCTTCGTCGCCGAGTTCTCGCGCGGCAAGTCGGAACTGATCAACGCGATCTTCTTCGCGGGCTACAAGCGCCGCATCATGCCGGCGTCCGCCGGGCGCACGACGATGTGCCCGACCGAGCTGGGTTACGACCCCGAAGTGCCGCCCTGCCTGCGCCTGCTGCCGATCGAAACGCGCCTGCAGACGCAGCCGCTGATGGAGTGGCGCATGGTGCCGGAGAAGTGGCACCGGGTGGACCTGGACGTCAACGATCCCGCGCAGCTCGCGCAGGCCTTCGAGAAGGTCTCCGAGATCCGCCGCGTGACGGTCGAAGAGGCCAAGGCCCTGGGCTTCTGGCACGAGGACGCGCCCGAAGACAACCCGATGGTGCACGCGGACGGCCTGGTGGAAGTGCCGCGCTGGCGCCATGCCCTGATCAACATCGCCCACCCGCTGCTCAAGCAGGGGCTGGTCATCCTCGACACCCCGGGCCTCAACGCGATCGGCGCCGAGCCCGAGCTGACGGTCAACCTGATCCCGCAGGCGCATGCCGTGGTGTTCATCTTGGCCGCCGACACCGGCGTGACCAAGTCCGACCTCGCGATCTGGCGCGAGCACCTGATCGCCGAGGACACCGACGCCGCATCGCGCCTGGTGGTCCTGAACAAGATCGACACCATGTGGGACGCGCTCAGCACGCCCTACCAGGTGCAGGCGCAGATCGAGCGGCAGCGCAAGACCACGGCGGAAATCCTGGGCCTCGAGGAAGACCAGGTGATCCCGGTGTCGGGCCAGAAGGGCCTGGTCGCCAAGGTCAACAACAATGCCGAACTGCTCAAGGTGAGCAACCTGCCCGCGCTGGAGCAGGCGCTGGCCGAAGGCGTGATGGGGCAGCGGCAGAAGATCCTGCGCGCCTCGGTCACCACCAACATCGCCGAACTGCGCTCCGAGGCGATCCGCTCGCTGGGCATCCGCCGCCGCGACCTCGCCGAGCAGATGGTGGAGCTCAAGGGCCTGCGCGGCAAGAACACCTCGGTCATCAAGCACATGCGCGCGCGCATCGAGCAGGAGCAGGCCGAGTTCGACGCCAGCGGCGCCAAGATCCACGCGGTGCGCTCGGTGCACCTGAAGCTGCTGCGCGACGTGTTCAACCTGCTGGGCACCTCGACGCTGAAGCAGGAGATGTCCGAGCTGACCACCGCGCTGCGCACCCCCGGCCTGAAGCTGGGCGTGCGCAAGGCCTACGGCCAGACCTTCGACCGCCTGCGCGAAGGCCTGCGCCGCGCGGAGAAGGTCAGCGGCGAGATCCAGACCATGCTGACCGGAACCTTCCGCCAGCTGAACGCCGAATACGGCTTCTCGCTGCAGGCGCCGCGCGAGCCGGACCTGGCGCGCTACGAGCGCGACCTCGACCTCGTCGAGCGCAGCCACAACCAGTACCTGGGCGTGAGCAACGCGCTCAAGCTGGCGCAGCCCGAGTTCGCGGACCGGCTGGTGCGCGCGCTGGCCACCCGCCTGCGCGTGATCTACGAATCGGCGCTGGGCGAAGTGGAGCTGTGGAACAAGTCCGCCGCCGCGCAGCTCGACGCGCAGCTGCGCGAGCGCCGCCGCAACTTCGGCCGCCGCCTGGAAGCGATCGAGCGCATCCAGCAGGCCGCCAGCGGGCTGGACGACCGCATCGCCGAGATCGAGGCGCAGGAAGCCGCGCTGAACGTGCTGGAGTCGAAGCTCGCCGAGCTGACGACGCACCTCACCACGACCTCGCTGATGACGGGCAAGCCCGCCGTGGCGCAGCCCGCGCTCAAGACCGCCTGACATGCTCCCGGCCGGCTTCGCCGGCCGTGTGGTCCGCTGGCAGCGCACGCACGGCCGCAACTCCCTTCCCTGGCAGAACACGCGCGATCCCTACCGCGTGTGGCTCTCCGAGATCATGCTGCAGCAGACGCAGGTGGCTGCGGTGCTGGGCTACTACGGCCGCTTCCTGGCGCGCTTTCCCGACGTGCAGTCGCTGGCCGCCGCGCCGCTGGACGACGTGCTGGCGCTGTGGAGCGGCCTGGGCTACTACAGCCGCGCGCGCAACCTGCATCGCTGCGCGCAGGAGGTGGTGGCGGTGCATGGGGGTGTCTTCCCGCGCACGGCCGCAGCGCTGGCGACGCTGCCCGGCATCGGGCCGTCAACCGCGGCGGCCATCTCGTCCTTCTGCTTCGGCGAACGCGCGGCCATCCTCGACGGCAACGTCAAGCGCGTGCTGACGCGCGCGCTCGGCTTCGGCGCGGACCTGGCCGTGCCGCAGCACGAGCGCGCGCTGTGGCAGCGCGCCGAGTCGCTGCTGCCCGAGCGCGCGATCGAGGCCTACACGCAGGGCCTGAT
>DASWUI010000121.1:0-6253 GCA_036401715.1 Ramlibacter sp.
CCCGAACCGCGACACCCGGCGCCTACGCTCGCGACCTTTGCTGCGCGAACTGCACATACCACTCCAGCGACTGCGGATTCGCCATCGCGTCCCGGTTCACCACCTTTTCGATCGGCTGCCCCAGCAGCAGCTTCTTGATCGGCAGCTCCTGCTTCTTGCCCGAGAGCGTGCGCGGGATCTCCGGCACCTGCAGGATCGCGTCGGGCACGAAGCGCGGGCTCAGGGCCGTGCGGATCGCGCCGCTGATCTTCGCCTGCATCGCCGCGTCGAGTGCGTGGCCGGGGCGCAGCACCACGAACAGCGGCATGTAGCTCTCGCGCCCCAGGTACTCGAGGTCCACCACCATGGAGTCCAGCACCTCGGGCAGCGCTTCCACCGCGCTGTACAGCTCGCTGGTCCCCATGCGCAGGCCGTGGCGGTTGATGGTCGCGTCGCTGCGGCCGTAGATGATGCAGCCACCCTCGCGCGTGACCTTCAGCCAGTCGCCGTGGCGCCAGACGCCGGGATACATGTCGAAGTAGCTGGAGAGGTAGCGCTTGTTGCCCTCGTCGTTCCAGAAGTACAGCGGCATGGACGGGATCGGCCGCGTGCACACCAGCTCGCCCACCTCGCCGATCACAGGCTGGCCCTGCTCGTTCCACGCCTCCACCGACGCACCGAGCTCCCGGCATTGCATCTGCCCCGGGACCTGCGGCAGCTCGCGGTTGCCGCCGATGAAGGCGCCGGCGAAGTCGGTGCCGCCGGAGATGTTGCACCACCAGATGTCCGGCGTACCCAGTTTCGCGAACTCGCGCGTGCCCCAGCGCTGCGCGTCTTCCGACAGCGGCGAGCCGGTGGTGCCCAGCGCGCGCACCTTCTTCAGGCCCGGGTACCGCGACAGGTCCACGCCCGCCTTCATGCAGTTGGCGAAGAAGGCCGCGCCGGCGCCGAAGAAGGTCACGCCCAGCTCGGAGGCGAAGCGCCACAGCACGCCCCAGTCCGGGTTCTCCTTGCTGCCGCCGGGATTGCCGTCGTAGATGCAGCAGGTGGTGCCGCTCAGGAGGCCCGCCATCTGCGCGTTCCACATCACCCAGCCCGTGGAGCTGTACCAGTGGTAGCGCTCGCCCCAGCTGTTGCGGTCGTAGCTGCAGCCGATGTCGTTGTGCAGCGCGCCGGCCCCCAGCATCACCAGCACGATGCCGCCGTGGCCGTGCACGATGGGCTTGGGCAGGCCGGTCGTGCCGCTGGAATACACGATCCACAACGGGTGGTCGAAGGGCAGCCACGTCGGCTGGAAGCCGTCCACCTCGGCGCCGCCGCGCGCGACGGTTTCGCTCCAGTCGGTGAAGGCGGGCAGCGCCTGCGGCGGCAGGCCCAGGTTGCGGTGGATCACCACGTGCTTCACCGAAGGCAGCGCCGCCGCCAGTTCGGCGACCACGCCGGTGCGGTCGAAGTCGCGTCCGCCGTAGGTCACGCCGTCGCACGCGATCAGCATCTTCGGTTCGATCTGCTTGAAGCGATCGAGCACGGCGTTGGTGCCCATGTCCGGCGCGCAGATGCTCCAGATGCCGCCCAGGCTGACCACGGCCAGGAAGCCGATCATGGCTTCCGGGATGTTGGGCAGGTAGGCCGCCACGCGGTCGCCTGGCTGCAGGCCCTGCTCGCGCAGGTGCAGCGCCAGCGAGGCGACCTGCCGCCGCAGCTCCGGCCAGGAGAGCTCGCGGTGCTGGCCTTTCTCGTTGCGGCTGATGATCGCGGGGAAGCCGGCCGCGTGCGCCGGCTCCACGTGCCGCAGCACCTGCCGCGCGTAGTTGAACTGCGCGCCCTCGAACCATTTCGCGCCCGGCATCCTCTCTTCGCCCAGGACGGCGCGGTAGGGCGTGGGCGACTGCAGCCCGAAGTAGTCCCAGATGCTCTGCCAGAAGGCCGGCAGCTCGCGCACGGACCACTCCCACAGGCCCTGGTAGTCGTCGAAGGACAGGCCCCGCGTGGCCTGCAGCCACTGCTGGTAACGGCGGATCTGGGGAACGTACGGTGCGTCGCTCATGGCGGGCAGATTAGCATCGGCTCCTGCGCGCCCCAACGGAGGTTTTCCCATGGCACGGAAGTTCGTCGACCTGTCCATCTACCTCGAGAACGACGTCGTGTCGGACCCGCCCGCCTTCGCGCCGAAGATCGAGTACTTCACGCACGAGAACACGGTGGGGCAGATCGCGTCCTTCTTCCCCGGGCTGCGCAAGGGCGACCTTCCCGACGGCGAGGGCTGGGCGGTGGAACGCGTGACCTTGTCGACGCACAACGGCACGCACCTGGACGCGCCCTACCACTTCCACTCCACCATGAACGGCAAGCTGGGGGACAAGGAGCGCTCGATCGCGATCGACGAAGTGCCGCTGGAGTGGTGCTTCCAGCCGGGCGTGAAGCTGGACTTCCGGCACTTCGCGGACGGCTACGTGGTGACCGCCGCGGACGTGGAAGCGGAACTGCGCCGCGTCGGCCACGCGCTGCAGCCGCTGGAGATCGTCGTCGTCAACACGCGCGCGGGCTCGCGCTACGGACAACCCGATTACGTCGCTGCGGGGTGCGGCATGGGCTACGAGGCGACCATGTACCTGCTGGAGCGCGGCGTGCGGCTGACCGGCACCGATGCCTGGAGCTGGGATGCGCCTTTCGTCCACACGGCGAAGAAGTACGGCGAGACCCGCGATGCCTCGCTGATCTGGGAAGGACACAAGGCGGGGCGCGACATCGGCTACTGCCACCTGGAGAAGCTGCACAACCTGGAGGCGCTGCCGGCGGATGGGTTCTTCATCAGCTGCTTCCCGCACAAGATCCGCGGGGCCTCGGCGGGGTGGACGCGGGCGGTGGCGATCTTCGATGAGGGCCTGCTGCGGCCGGGGGTGTCGCGGTTCGCCTCCGCGCTCACCACGAGCTACGACTACCCCTGAGCCGGGGTGGGATTGCGATTTCGCACAATCGTGCTATTGTTCGGTCCATCATGGACGCCAAGACCCAGAAAGCCGAGCTGACCCGCGCGACGATCGTCGGCGCGGCGCTCGACCTGGCGGCGGCCGAGGGGCTGGAGGCGATCACGCTGCAGGCCGTGGCCGACCGCATCGGGCTGTCCAAGAGCGGCGTGTTCTCCCGGGTCGGCTCGCGCGAGGCCCTGCAGATGGCGGTGATCGAGGAGTTCGGCCGCCGCTTCATCGCCGACGTGTTCGTCCCCGCCATGCAGCAGCCCAAGGGCCTGCCGCGCCTGAACGACATCGTGCGCCGCTGGATCATCCGCACCCGCGACGTCGAGGCCCGCAGCGGCTGCATCTTCACGGCCGGCGCCTTCGAACTCGACGACCGGGAGGGGCCGCTGCGCGACTTCCTGCTCGGCGAAGTGACCCGCTGGCGCGCCGCCCTGCGGCGCACCGTCAGCCAGGCCATCGAGGCCGGCCACCTGAAGGCCGACACCGATCCCGAACAGCTGGTCGGGGAGGTCTACAGCCTCGCCATGGGCCTGCTGCACGACATCCGCTTCCTGCGCGATGCCCGCGCCGCCGAACGTGCCCAGCGCACGTGGGAGCGGCTCGTGAAGACCTACCAGAGCTGAAGAACAAGCCGGAGACATCCCGTCGCTGTTGCCCGCCCACATTTCGCACGATTGTGCGAGAAAGGTAAGATCATGCTGGCCCTCCTCTCCCTCGCCACCGCCTACGCCGCCTGGCGCATAGGCCGCGCCGCATTCGCGGCCCTGCGCGACCTGCCGCGCAGCAACGACGACATGGTGTTCTTCTGAAGGAGCCGACGATGAATTCCCGCACCGCCGTGGACGTCACCGCCGGCTATTACCAGGCGAGCGTCGGGCTGCGCCTGTTCCGGTTCGCGCTCGGCACCTCGCAGAAGGTCTGGCCGGCGCTGGCGGTGCGTGCCGCCGTGCGCCTGTTCAGCACGCCCCTGCCGCCCAAGTGGCTGCAGCGCAAAGGCCGCTGGGACGCGTCGTGGGACACCGCGCAGTGGCGCTTCGAGGAGACGCGCCTGACGGTCTACTCGCCGGCGGTGGCGCCGCACGGCCCGGTCGCCTTGCTGGTGCACGGCTGGGGCGGCCACGCGCGCCAGCTGCTGCCGCTGGCCGAAGCGCTGGCGCAGCAGGGCCTGCGTCCGGTGCTGCTGGAGATGCCCGCGCACGGCCGCAGCGCCGGCACGTCGAGCAACCTGCCGCAGTTCGCCCGCGCCATCGACTACGTCGCCGGCCGGCTGCAGCAGGAGGGCCACCGCATCGGCGTGCTGGCGGCGCACTCGCTGGGCGCCAATGCCGCCGCCCATGCGGCGAGCCGCGGCCTGGCGGTGGGCAAGCTGGTGCTGCTGGCGCCGCCCGCCTCGCCCGGCAACTACACGCGCTACTTCGCGCAGGTGTTCGGGCTGAGCGAGCCGACGCGCGCGGCGATGCAAAAGCACATCGAGGCGCGCGAAGGCGTGCTGATGCAGCACTTCGAGCCCCGCCACGTCGCGCCGCGCATCCGCGTCCCCACCCTGGTGGTGCACGACCGCGGCGACAGCATCAACGCCTTCGCCGACGGCCAGGCCTTCGCGCACGCCATCCAGGGCGCGCAGCTGGTCGCCACCGAGGGGCTGGGCCATCGCCGCATCCTCAAGGATCCCGCCGTGCTGGCGCGGGTGGCGCTGTTCGCCGCCCGCTGAGCGCGCCGCCTTGCGCGGCACGGTCATTGCACCTAGCATCGCTCGACTTTTGAACGAGGAGAGCGAGGATGGGAATGTTCGACTGGACCGAGAAGCCGGCGGCGGTGCTGCAGCAGGGCGGCGTGATCGCCCCCGACGAGCGCCTGCCCTGGCCGCAGACCGCGGCCATGGGCGTGCAGCACGTGATCGCGATGTTCGGGGCCACCGTGCTGGCGCCCATCCTCATGGGCTTCGACCCCAACATCGCCATCCTCATGAGCGGCGTCGGCACGCTGATCTTCTTCCTGATCACCGGGGGCAAGGTGCCCAGCTACCTGGGCTCCAGCTTCGCCTTCATCGGCGTGGTGATCGCCGCCACCGCCTATGCCGGCAAGGGCCCCAACGCGAACATCGGCCTCGCGCTGGGCGGCATCATCGCCTGCGGCGTCCTGTACGCCATCATCGGCGCGATCGTGCACGCGGTGGGAACGGGCTGGATCGAACGCTTCATGCCGCCGGTGGTGACCGGCGCGGTGGTGGCGGTGATCGGCCTGAACCTGGCCGGCATCCCGATCAAGAACATGGCGGCCAGCAACTTCGACAGCTGGATGCAGGCCGTCACCTTCGTCTGCGTGGGCCTGGTGGCGGTGCTCACGCGCGGCATGGTGCAGCGCCTGCTGATCCTGGTGGGCCTGATCGCGGCCAGCATCATCTACGGCATCCTCACCAACGGCATGGGCCTGGGCAAGCCGATCGACTTCTCCGGCATCGCCAATGCCGCCTGGGTGGGCGCGCCCAACTTCGCGGCGCCGGTGTTCAGCGGCCCGGCGATGCTGCTGATCGCGCCCGTGGCGATCATCCTGGTGGCCGAGAACCTGGGCCACATCAAGGCAGTCACCGCCATGACCGGCCGCAACCTCGACCAGTACATGGGCCGCGCCTTCATCGGCGACGGCGTCGCCACCGTGGTCAGCGGCATGGGCGGCGGCACCGGCGTGACCACCTATGCCGAGAACATCGGCGTGATGGCGGCGACGAAGATCTATTCGACCGCGGTGTTCCTGTTCGCGGCGCTGATCGCGCTGGTGCTGGGCTTCTCGCCCAAGTTCGGCGCGGTGATCCAGGCGATCCCGCTGCCGGTGATGGGCGGCGTGAGCATCGTGGTGTTCGGCCTGATCGCGGTGGCCGGCGCCAAGATCTGGGTCGACAACCGGGTGGACTTCTCGCAGAACAAGAACCTGATCGTCGCGGCGATCACGCTGGTGCTGGGCACGGGCGACTTCACGCTGAAGTTCGGCGCCTTCGCGCTGGGCGGCATCGGCACCGCCACCTTCGGCGCCATCCTCATCCACGCCCTGCTGAACCGGGACACCTCCCCCGGCGTGTCGGTCGCGGACGCGCCCAACGTGGAGACGACCACGGCGCGGACGCCGCGATAATCGCGGCATGCCGATCTGGACCCGCCCCATCAGCGTCGAGGACCTCACCGCCATCCACCAGGACACCGCACCCGCGCACCTGGGGCTGGAGTTCCTGGAGGTCGGCGAGGACTTCATCCGGGCGCGGGTGCCGGTGGACGCGCGCACCCGCCAGCCCTACGGCCTGC
>DASWUI010000122.1:0-6367 GCA_036401715.1 Ramlibacter sp.
CGCCACCTTCGGCCGCTGGACCGAGGTGCTGGCCGGCATCCGCACGGTCAAGGGCTTCGCCATGGAGAAGGCCGAGGAGCAGCGCTTCCTGCGGGCCGTGGCGCAGGGCAACGAGCGCGTCACGCGCGGCGCGCGGCGCGACGCCAGCACGGCGGCCCTGCAGGGCCTCTCCGCCGCCGCCGCGCGCCTGTCGGTGGCCGCGCTCGGTGCCTGGCTGGTGCTGCGCGGCCAGGGCACCGTGGGCGTGCTGGTCGCCTCGCTGCAGTACGTGGGTGGCCTGTTCGGGCCGATCCAGGGGCTGACCAACGTGTACGCCACGGTGCGGCGCGCGCGCGTGTCGATGGAAAGCGTGTCGGCGATCCTGGATGCGCCCGATCCCGTCGCCGACCTGCCCGGCGCCCGCGACCTGGAAGTCACCCGCGGCGCCGTGAGCTTCGAAGGTGTCTCCTTCGCCTACCGCGACGGCCGCCCGGTGCTGCGCGAGGTGACGCTGGCGGTCGCGCCCGGCGAAACGGTGGCCCTGGTCGGGCCCAGCGGCTGCGGCAAGACCACGCTGGTGTCGCTGCTGGAGCGGCTGCATGCGCCCACCGGCGGCCGCATCGTCGTCGACGGCATGGACCTGCGCGCCTGCACGCAGCGCTCGCTGCGGCGCCAGGTCGGCGCGGTGATGCAGGACGTGCACCTGTTCAACGACACGGTGCTGGCCAACATCACCTACGGCACGCCCGGCGCCACGCGCGAGCAGGCCGAGGCGGCGGCGCGCGCGGCCAATGCGCACGAGTTCATCGCCGCCCTGCCGGAAGGCTACGACACCGTGGTGGGCGAGCGCGGCGCCGGGCTGTCCGGCGGCCAGAAGCAGCGCATCGCGATCGCCCGCGCGCTGCTGAAGGACCCGCCGATCCTGGTGCTGGACGAAGCCACCAGCGCGCTGGACAACGAGAGCGAGGCGCTGGTGCAGGCGGCCCTGCGGCGGCTCACCCGCGGGCGCACGACGCTGGTGGTCGCGCACCGGCTCTCCACGGTGGTCGACGCCGACCGGATCGTCGTGCTGCGCGAAGGCGGCATCGAGGCGATCGGCACGCATGCCGAGCTGATGGCACAGGGCGGCTATTACGCCCAGCTGTTTGCCCGCCATGCGCGCGGCGCCGCGGCTGACGGCGCGGCGAACGACGCCGGCCTGGAGCTCGCGCCGCTGCGGCTCGTCACCGGGCAGGCCGCCTGAGGCAGCGCGCGGACGGCGCGCGGCCCTACTTGCGTCCGCCGCCCGCGTTGCTGCTGCGGCTGTTCGCGTGGTCCCGCAGCGCCGACTTGCCGGCCCGGCCGCCGGTGCTGGCGCTGCGGCCGGCGGGTTTCTCGGCCGGCGTGCTGCGCAGCTCGCCGCCGCGGGCGCGTGCCTTCTGCTGGTCCGGCTGGGAGCGGCTCTTCTGCGCCGTGGTGCGGCCGGCGCGGCTGCCGGAACCGGGGGATGAAGTGCGTGATGCCATGGGAACTGCTCCTTGCGAATGGGATGGCGGCGAGCTGCCGCCCTGAAGCCAATCTAGGGAGCGGCCGCGCCCGCGCTGTCGGTGCGGCGTGCGGCTGCGCGTAGGAGCGGTCCGCGCCGCGGCTTCAATAGAGCACGCGGCAGCGGATGGTGCCGGGAATGGCGCACAGCTCCTCCAGCGCGACCTGGCTGGCCGTGCTGTCGACGTCGATCACCACGTAGCCCACTTCCTCGTTGGTGCGCAGGTACTGGCCGTCGATGTTGATGCCGGCGGCCGAGAAGCGCTCGTTCACCCGCGCGATGATGCCGGGCACGTTGCGGTGGATGTGCAGCAGGCGCGAGCGCCCCGTGTGTTCCGGCAGGGAGACCTCGGGGAAGTTCACCGCCGACACCGTGGAGCCGTTGTCGGAGTAGCGCACCAGCTTGGCGGCCACCTCGCGGCCGATGTTCTCCTGCGCCTCGGCGGTGGAGCCGCCGATGTGCGGCGTGAGCAGCACGTTGTCGAACGCCACCAGCGGCGATTCGAAGCGGGCGTCGTTGCCCTGCGGCTCGACCGGGAAGACGTCGATGGCGGCGCCGGCGATATGGGCGCTGCGCAACGCGTCGCACAGGGCGTCGATGTCGACCACCGTGCCGCGCGAGGCATTGATCAGGTGGCTGCCGCGGCGCATGCGCGCCAGGGCCGCGGCGTCGATCATGTTGCGGGTCTGCTCCGTCTCGGGCACGTGCAGCGTCACCACGTCCGCCGCGTGCAGCACCGCGTCGAGCGCGAGCTGGCGCGCGTTGCCCAGGGGCAGCTTGGTCTCGATGTCCGCGAACACCACGTTCATCCCCAGCTGCTCGGCCAGCACGCCGACCTGCGTGCCGATGTGCCCGTAGCCGACGATGCCCAGCGTCTTGCCGCGCACCTCGTGCGAGCCGGCGGCGCTCTTGACCCAGCCGTGGCGGTGCAGTACCGCGTTCTTGTGGGGGATGCCGCGCATCAGCATCACGACCTCGGCGAGCACCAGTTCCGCCACGCTGCGCGTGTTGGAGAAGGGCGCATTGAAGACCGGGATGCCGCGGCGCATGGCGGCCGCCAGGTCGATCTGGTTGGTGCCGATGCAGAAGGCGCCGATGCCGGCCAGGCGCGGCGCGCGCGCCAGCACCTCTTCGGTGAGGTGCGTGCGCGAGCGGATGCCCAGGAAGTGCGCATCGGCGATCACGTCGACCAGCGCGCCGCCGGACAGCGCCTTGGGCGAGGTCACCACCTGCGTGTAGCCGTCCGCGTGCAGCAGGTCCACCGCCGACGGGTGGATGCCTTCGAGCAGCACGAACTTGATCTTTTCCTTGGAGAGCGACAGGCGCGAGGGATCTGGATGCATGCGGACAGTGTCGCACCCGGGGAGAAACCGTTCCGGGGTCAGGACATGCCGGTGCGGAAGGGTGGCTCCCGGCACGGGCCGGCGACGCGGCAGCCTCGGCTAGTTGTGAACCGTCAAGAGGTTATATCTAGGTCCGGGAAGCCGTGACATGGGAGCGACGCGGCCGATGCCGTGATGCGGGCGGTGCCAGTTGTAGTGGTGCTGCCAGCTGCTCAGCGCCTGGCGGCGCTGCTCGGAGTGCTGGTAAGTCCAGCCATAGGCCCACTCTCGCAGCGCTGACTGAATGAACCGCTCGGCCTTGCCGTTGGTTTGCGGTCGGTAGGCTCGGGTGAACTTGTGCGTGATGCCCAGCTGCTGGCTCGCCAGGCGGAATTCCTTGGAACGAAACGCCGAGCCGTTGTCGGTCAGCAGGCGCTTGATCGTGACGCCCAGGCGGTTGTAGTAGGCCACCGCGTCGCGCAGGAACTGCACGGCGCTTTCCTTGCGCTCGTCCGGATGCATGGCCGTAAACGCCACCCTGGCGTGGTCATCGACGGCGACGAACAGGTACTCCCAACCAGCTCCATCGACGCTGTCCTTGCGGTTGCCGGTGACCCGATGGCTGGGCCGCTCGATGCGCCCAAGCTTCTTGGTGTCGATGTGCAGCAAGTCCCCGGCTGCGGCGTGCTCGTAGCGCTGCACCGGTTCGCGCGGCTGCAGGTCCGACAGCTTCGACAAGCCGGCCCTGGCCAGGACTCGGCTGACCGTTGCCTCGCAGACGCCCACGGATTGGGCAATGCGCGACTGCAGCATTCGGCGCTGCCGCAGCTCCACAATCAGCAGCGCCTTGCCTGGCTCGATCGCCCTCGGCGAGCGCTTGGGCCTGGAGGATGCGTCAGCCAAGGCGGCCTGCCCCTCAGCCAAGTAGCGTCCCAGCCACTTGCGCGCAGTCGGCGGCGTCACTCCGTGGCGGCAGGCAGCTTCACAGGCAGTCAGGCCGCCCTCGGTCATATCTCGAACCATTTGCACGCGACGAGCGAACGTAAGTCGGGCATTCTTATGGGTGTTCATCCGGCTGTTTCCTGAGAGATCTGGGTGTTTGGCGACTTCCAGTCTCCCAGACTCAGTCCGGGTGAACCACAGATACAACCTATTGAAGCTTCACAACTAGTCGTGCGCGTGCATGAGCGCGCTCACCGCCCCCACCAGCGCGATTCCCACCAGCAGCCACGCGACCTGGGCGAGCGTTTCACGCGCGCCCAGGCGTTTCTGCAATTGCGGGATCAGGTCGGCCAGCGCCACGTAGATGAAGCTGCTGCTGGCCACCACCAGGAAGAACGGCAGGTAGCCCACCAGCTGGTCCACCAGCCACCAGCCCACCAGTCCGCCCAGCGGAGTCACGGCGCCCGCCAGCGACACCTTCACGAGCGCGGCGCGCCGGCTGCCGCTGGTCTGGCGCAGCACCGCCAGGTCGCCGATGTGGTGCGGCACTTCGTGCGCCAGCACCGCCAGCGCCGCCACCAGCCCCAGCCGCGCATCGGCCATGAAGGCCGAGGCGATCAGGATGCCGTCGCCGAAACAGTGCACGCTGTCGCCGGTGAGGACGGCCCAGCCGCCGGACCCCAGCATGCGCGGCGGCACATCGTCATGATCGTGGCCGTGCGCATGCCCCGCGTGTGCGTGGCCGTGCCCCGCATGTGCGTGATGGTGCTCGTGCCCGTGGTGCCACAGCTCCGCCTTGTCCAGCAGGAAGAAGAACACCAGGCCGACCAGCAGCGTGGTGAACAGCTGCTGCGGCTCGCGGCCGCTTTCCAGCGCCTCGGGCAGCAGGTGCATGAAGGCCGTGGCCATCAGGGCGCCCGCGGCGAGGCTCAGGAGGTGCTGCTCCGCCAGCCCGCGGCCGGGGGCGCCGGTGCCGGCGTCCTTCCAGCCGAGGCGCATGAGGGCGGCCGCCAGCCACACGCTGCCGATGCCGGCTGCGAGGGTGGCGAAGAGGATGGCGATCAGGGTCACGGACGAAAAGCCGCCCCGGGGGGCGGCTCCTTGCGGTTTTCTTGTTCTCGGGTCAGGCCGCGCCGTTCGCCTTGAACCACTCCAGGGCACGCTTCCAGCCGTCCTCCGCCGGGCCCTGGCGGAAGCTGGGGCGGTAGTCGGCGTGGAAGGCGTGGGGCGCGTCGGGGTACACCACGAACTGCGAGGCCCGGGCGGCGGGGCTTCCGCTCGCCAGGGCGGCCTTCATCTTATCAACCGTGTCCAGCGGGATCCCCGTGTCCGCCGCGCCGTAGAGCCCCAGCACCGGCGCCTTGAGGCTGGCCGCGATGTCCACGGGATGGCGCGGCGTGAGCTCGGAGACGGTGCCGACCAGGCGCCCGTACCAGGCGACGCCGGCCTTCACCGGCCCGTGCGCCGCATACAGCCAGGTGATGCGGCCGCCCCAGCAGAAGCCCGTGATGCCCGCCTTCTGCACGTTGCCGCCATTGCCGGCCGCCCACTTGAGGGCGCCGTCGAGGTCGGCCATCACCTGCGCGTCCGGCACCTTGGCGACGATCTCGGACATGATCCTGCCGACCTCGCCGTAGCTGGTGGGATCGCCCTGGCGCGCGAACAGCTCCGGCGCGATGGCCAGGTAGCCGGCGCGGGCGAAGCGGCGCGCGGTGTCGGCGATGTATTCGTGCACCCCGAAGATCTCGGAGATCACCAGCACCACCGGCAGCCCGGTGCGTCCGGCCGGGGCGGCCCGGTACGCGGGGACCTTGAAGCCGTTGACCTCGTAGGTGATCTCGCCCACCGCGAGGCCGTCGGCCGGCGTGCGGATCGCGGTCTGCGCCATCAGCGGCGCGGCCGCCGCGGCATAGCCCACGCCCAGCGCCGTCTTCAGTGCCGTGCGGCGCGTGGCGCCCTGCGCGGTGGACGCGCCGGGCAGCAGGGCATCGAAATCCTTCCTCAGGTCGTCGCGAAGCATCGTGTCCTCCGGTGGTCGAAAGATGCGGAGTCTAGTGGCGCGCGCACAATCGCGCTTTTTCACGCAAGGAGAACCGCCATGCCCACCATCCGCGTCGACCTCTTCGAAGGCCGCACCCCCGAACAGAAGCGCAACCTGGTGAAGGCGCTGACCCAGGCCTGCGTGGAAACGCTGGGCAGCAAGCCGGAGTCCGTGGACATCCTGCTGTTCGACGTCAAGCCGAGTGACTGGGCCACGGGCGGCGAGCTGTGGTCGGAGAAGAAGAAGTCCTGACCGCGCGAGGCGGCGCGCTCCTACTCCGGCCGGGCTGGCGGCGGCGACAATCACGGCATTGAACCGCAACGCCATGCACCGCCAATTCCTCCTGTCCTCGCTGTTCGCAGCCGCCCTGCTGGCCGGCTGCGTGCAGCCCCCGCAGTCCGGTCCCCTGCCGGGCACCCCGCCGGGCGCCTGCAACGCCCAGGCCGCGCAGTTCGCGGTGGGCTACACGTCCACCGAAGCGCTGGCCGAGGAAGTGCGCCGCCGCAGCGGGGCGAAGTTCGTGCGCGTGCTGCGCCCGGGCCAGGTCACCACGATGGA
>DASWUI010000123.1:0-4758 GCA_036401715.1 Ramlibacter sp.
CGGGGGCCGCGCGCGGCGCGGCTTCTTCTCCGCGCTGGTGCATCCCGCGGCCAGGCAAGGCGTTCCCGCGGCGGCCGGACGGGCATCGCCCGCGCGCCAGCAGGCGCTCGACGCACTGCGCGCGCTGGCGGCCAGGCACCAGGGCCGCGTGCCGCAGCGCCTGTTCCACCGCCTCGAGGTGGGGCCGTCCTGCCAGGGGCACCGCGGCTGCGCGGCTGCCTGCCCCACGGGGGCGCTGCTGCGCTACCGCGACGCACGTGCCGGCCAGGCCGGCATCGCCTTCGATGCCCAGCTGTGCATCGGCTGCGGCCATTGCGCCGCGGTCTGCCCGGAGCAGGCGATCAGGCTCCTGCCCGGCGCCGGCGCGCCGGACGCCGGAGCGCGCGTCCTGACGGCCTTCGCCGAGCGCGAATGCGCGGACTGCGGCGCCCGCTTTCCCGCGCGGGCGCAGGCGGCCCAGGCGCAATGCGAGAGCTGTCGCCGCGCCGCGGACCTGGCCCGCTGCGCCTTCGCCGCGCTGTTTCCCGCGCGCGAACCGCTTCATCCCGAGTGACCACGAGAGGAGACCCATGGACATCCTGAAGACCCCCACCTCACGGCGCCGTTTCGTGCAGGCCGCCGGCGCGGCCGGCGCCGCCGCCGGTGCGGTGCAACTCAACGGACTGGCGACGCTGTCCCATGCGCAGGCGCCGGCACCGGCGAAGCCCGAGTCCCGGACGGTCGTCACCAAGAGCATCTGCGCGCAATGCCCCGCGCGCTGCGGCATCGACGTGCACACCACCGACGGCCGGGTGCACGGGATCTACGGCAACCCGGACCACCCGATCGCCAACGGCAAGCTGTGCCCCAAGGGCCCGCTGGGGCTGTACGTGCTGTACGACCCCGACCGCATCAAGGGGCCCATGAAGCGCACCAACGCCGCCAAGGGGCGCGACCAGGACCCGAAGTTCGTGCCGGTGTCCTGGGACGAGGCGCTCGACACGGTCGCGAAGCGCCTGAACACCCTGCGCGAGAAGAACGAGGCGCACCGCTTCGCCCTGCTGTTCGGCCGCGGCTGGGGCGCATCGGAAGTGGGCGTGCCGATCAACAGCTTCGCCGCGCTCTACGGTTCGCCCAACGTCGGCATCGGGCACTCCTCGCTGTGCTCCGACGGCTCCGTGCTGGCCAAGCAGTGCACCGACGGAAATGCCTCGTACAGCTCCTACGATTACCGCAATGCCAACTACCTGCTGATGTTCGGCGCGAACTTCCTGGAGGCCTTCCGCCCCTACAACAACAACATGCAGGTGTGGGGCTACATCCGCGGCGAGAAATCCCCGAAGACGCGGGTCACGGCGGTGGACGTGCACATGAACCAGACGCTGTCCGCCGCCGACCGCGCGCTGATGGTCAAGCCGGGCACCGACGGCGCCCTGGCGCTGGCCATCGCGCACGTGATCCTCACGGAGGGCCTGTGGGAACGCAGCTTCGTCGGCAACTTCCGGGACGGCGCGAACCGCTTCCGCGCCGGCGAACAGGTCGACCCGGCGAGCTTCGAGGAGAAGTGGACGCACGGTCTCGTCGAGTGGTGGAACGCGGAACTGAAGGACCGCACGCCGCGCTGGGCCGCGAGCATCACCACGCTGGCCGAGAAGGACATCGTCGCCACCGCGCGCGAGTTCGGCACCACCCGCCCGGCCATCGCGCTGTTCGAGCGCGGCGCGCACACGCACAGCAACGGCGTCTACAACGGGATGGCGATCCACAGCCTCAATGCGCTGGTCGGCTCGCTCTACTCCGAAGGCGGCCTGGCCTACCAGATGGGGCCCGCCTACGGCGACATGCCGGTGAAGGAAGACGCGTTCAAGGACGCCTTGTCGAAGTCCGCGCAGCCGCGCATCGACCTCAAGGGCCACCCCGACGGCTACCCGCTGGCCAAGAACATGATGCAGGAGATCCCGAAGAACCACCTGGCCGGCAAGCCGTACAAGCTGGACACCGTCATGTTCTACATGACCAACCCGGTGTTCTCGGCGCCCAACGCGACCGAGTGGGAGAAGATGCTGAAGGACACCTTCGTCATCGACACCTCGCCCTTCCCGAGCGAGACCTCGGTGTACGCCGACCTGGTCCTGCCGGACCACACCTACCTGGAACGGCTGCAGGACGCGCCCACCTATCCCTTCCAGGGTTTCCCGCTGGCGCAATTGCGGGTGCCCGCCGTCAAGCCGCTGTACGACACGCGCTACTTCGGCGACACGCTGATCGAGATCGGCAAGCGCATGAACTCGCCCATGGCGGGCTTCTACAAGGCGATCGACAACACCGAGAACATCATCCGGCACCTCGCCAAGGGCTTCGAGAAGCAGCCGGGCGACAACGGCGTGGACAGCTTCGAGAGCTGGAAGGAAAAGGGCGTCTGGTACCGCAGGCCCTACCACTGGCGGCAGGTGCGCGGCGATTTCTACGAGTGGGACGGCAAGGCCTACGCCAGGGCGATGAGCGCCGAGGACGTGAAGGCCAAGCTGCTCAAGACGCCCACCGGCCGGTTCGAGTTCCGCTCCGGCTACCTGGAGAAGAACGCCGACTACGTGGCGAAGAACTTCGGCATCGCCGCCGACCGCGTCGGCTTCCCGCAGTGGATCGAGCCGAAGCACACCGGCGGCGGCGACCTGCACTTCGTCACGCCCAAGAACGCGCTGCATGCCGAAGGCCGCAGCGCCAACATGCCGCACGCCATCTCGCTGATGCAGCCCGCCGCCGGCGGCAAGCGCCAGACGGTGATGGAGATGCACCCGGCCACCGCCAGGGCGCGCGGCATCCGCGACGGCGACACCGTGAAGGTCACGAGCGACCTGGGAAGCATCCGGGCGGTGGTGCGCGTCACGCAGCTGACGCGGCCCGACACGGTGGTGCTGCCCTTCGAGCACGGCCACTGGGCCCACGGCCGCTGGGCCAAGGGGCGCGGCAGCTTCGTGGACTCGATCATCGCCAACCAGTCGGACCGCATTTCGGGAATGGCCAGCTACTACACGGCCAAGGTCAAGGTAGAGCGGGCCTAGCCCGGCACACGAGGAGAAACAGCCATGGCGAAGTGGGGAATGGTCATCGACCTGGACAAGTGTGCCGGCTGCCAGGCCTGCACGACGAGCTGCCAGATGGAAAACACGCGCCAGCCGGGCGAGAACTGGCAGGACGTGCTCTATTACACCGCGGGCGAATTCCCGTCTCCCGAGCTCAAGTGGTTCCCGCGCCCCTGCATGCACTGCGAGAACCCCTCGTGCATGGAGGTGTGCCCGACCAAGGCGACCTACAAGGATGCCGACGGCTTCGTGCTGATCGACTGGAACAAGTGCATAGGCTGCAAGTTCTGCATGGTCGCCTGCCCGTACGGCGTGCGCTTCTACACCGACGAGAAGCCCGCGGTGGAACCCGGCGTCAAGAGCGTGTTCCCCGGCGACAGCTCGCGGCAGTGGAACCCGCCCTGGAAGATGCCCGACGCGCGCGAGGACATGGCCAAGGGCATCGGCGTGCAGCCGCCCGGGGTGGTGTCCAAGTGCACCTTCTGCAACCACCGGGTCTCCAGGGCGCCGGCCGGCACCGCGGACCTGGACCCGAACAATCCCGCCACGCGCGACTTCGCGCCCGCCTGCGTGGTGACCTGCGCGCCGGGCGCGCGCGCCTTCGGCGACCTGTCCAACCCGAACAGCGAGGTCAGCAAGCTGATCTCCAACCGCGGCGGGGTCCGGCTGCTGGACCACACCGGCAACAAGCCGCAGGTGTACTACCTCTCCGGCGGCAGCGCCGGCGCGGTGCCCGCGGGGCGCAGCGATTCCAAGGCCTGAGGAGACCGACATGAGCCCATCCCAAAGAACCATCACCGGCCCGGTGAACACCGTGCTGGCCGCCGCGGCCGCCGGGCTGCTGGTCAGCCTCGGCATCGTGTTCACGGTGCTCCTGACCACCGGCCATGCGGCCTTCAACACCGCCAGCACGGGCGTCGTGTGGGGCCTGCCGGTGGCGGCGTACGTGTTCTTCGTGCTGACGTCCACCGGCCTCACCTTCGTCGCCTCGCTGGCGATGGTGTTCGGCTTCGAGTCCTTCTATCCCATCGCCAAGCGCTGCATCTGGCTGGCGCTGGCCACGCTGGTGGCGGGCTTCTCCGCCCTCGCGCTGGAACTGGGGCATCCCTTCCGCATGCTGTGGGCCGTGCCGCTGAACCTGCAGGTGCGCTCGCCGATGTTCTGGATGGGCGTGTTCTACACGGCCTACCTGGTGCTGCTGCTGCTGAAGTTCCGCAAGGTGCACGGCGGCGACTGGGACAGCCCGGGGTCGAAGCGCCTCGGCAGCCTGTCCTTCGGGACCGTGGTGCTGGCGCATGCGACGCTGGGGGCCGTCTTCGGCATGATGGCCATGCGCCCGTTCTGGTACGGGCCGATGATCCCGGTGTACTTCCTCATCACCGCGGCCATGTCCGGCGGGGCCTTCGCGATCCTGATCACCTACATCGCCTACGGCCGCAGCGCCGACATGCCGGCGCCGGTGCGCGCGCTGCTGGCGGGGCCGCTGCCCAAGGCCTTCGCGGCGGTGCTCGGCGTGGGGCTGCTGGCGACGGTGTCGCGGGTGGTCACCGGGCTGTGGAGCAACGCGGACGGGCTGCAGGTGTGGCGCGCCATCGTCGCCGGTCCCTGGTTCTGGATCGAGATGGCGGCGCTCGCCGGCGCCTTCTGGCTGATGGCGAGCAGCCGCCTGCGCCGGCAGCCGGCGATGCAGCTGGCC
>DASWUI010000124.1:0-11417 GCA_036401715.1 Ramlibacter sp.
AAGGAGCGGCGCGGCGACCGCGACGTGCACGTGCACCTGCCGCAGGGCGTGCCGCACGAGGGCCGCACGCCGGTGCTGGTGGACGACATCATCTCCAGCGGCCACACGATGGCCGCCGCGAGCCACGTGCTGCGCGGCGCCGGCTGGGGCCGGCCGCTGTGCGTGGGCGTGCATGCGCTGATGGACGCGGCCGCGCTCGACATGCTGCACCGCGCGGGCATCGCGCGCGTGGCCAGCTGCGACACCGTCCCGCATCCCACCAACGCCATCGCGATGGCCGGCCTGCTGGCCGAAGGGGTGCGGGGGCTGGCCGAGGCTTGAGGCGCGGCCCCGGTCGTGCCGGGAACGGTGGCCGCCCGGCGCCGCTCAGGCGTGCGGTTCGCGCCAGGGCGTGGGGCCCTCGCGCGGCAGCTGGTGCGGATGCGGCACGTGCGCCTGCAGCGTGCGCAGCTGGTGTTCCAGGTGCTCGATGCGCTGCAGGTAACCCAGCAGCAGGCTGACGGTGAACACGTCCAGGTCGTAGTGGCCCCGCAGGCGGACCGCTTCGCGCAGCGGACCGACGCAGGCCGCGCTGAACTGGCGGGTGCTGCCGCCCTCCGCGGCCAGGGGCACCAGCGCGCCGTACTCCACCAGTTCGTCGACTTCGGTGACCGTCAGGCTGCACATGTGCGCCAGTTCCGCCTGGTCGATGCGGCGGTGGGCGTCGAGCCAGTGCAGGTCGGGAGCTTCAGTGGCCATGGCCGGCCTCCTTGGCAAGGGTGGCACGCGGGTCGAAGCGCGAGGCGCGCGCGAGTTCCTCGAACAGCTCGCGTTCGCGCGGGGTGAGGCTGGCCGGCACGTCGATACGCGCCAGCGCATACAGGTCGCCCCGGCCGCCGTGTCCGTTGGCCAGGCCGCGGCCCCGCAGTCGCAGCTTACGCCCGGATTGGGTGCCCTGGGGGATCGTGAGCAGGACCGGCCCGTCGAGCGTGGGCACCTGGACCTCCGCGCCGAGCACAGCCTCCCATGGGGCCAGCGCCAGGTCGAAATGCAGGTCGTGCCCGTCGGCGCGGAACACCGGGTGCGGCACGAGCTGGATGTGCAGGTAGATGTCGCCCGCCGCGCCGCCGTGGCGGCCGGGCCCGCCCTTGCCGCGCAGGCGCAGCCGCTGGCCGTCGGTGACGCCCGCGGGCACGGTCACCGCGAGGGTGCGCGTGCCGTCCTCGTGCGTCACGTCGAGGTTGAGCGTGGTGCCCCGGTGCGCATCTTCCAGCGACAGCCGCGCGGTCGTCTCGAAGTCCTGCCCGCGCAGCGGAACGGTGCCGGAACGCCGCGGGCCGTGGCCGCGCGCGAGCGCGTCCAGCAGGTCGGCCAGGTCCAGGTCCTCGAAGCCGGTGGCCCCGGCGAAGTCATGCTGCCACTGGGGCGGGGGACTGAAGTCCTCGCCGCCGCGCCGGCTGCCGAGCGCGTCGTAGGCGGCGCGCTTCTCCGGGTCCTTGAGCGTGGCGTAGGCCTCCGCCACTTCCTTGAAGCGGGCCTCGGCGCCGGCGTCCTTGGAAACGTCGGGATGGTGCTGCCGCGCCAGCTTGCGGTAGGCCTTCTTGATGGCCTCGGCGTCGGCATCACGCGGCACGCCGAGCGCCGCGTAATAGTCCTTGTACTTCACGGGTGCGCGCGCTCGGGCCGGCCCCTCACTGCACGCGCATGTCGAAGGCGCTCTGCAGGCCGTCCAGGTCGGTGATGCGCACGTGCTTCTTGTCCACTTCCAGCAGGCGCTGGTGCGCGAAGGCCGAGAAGGTGCGGCTGACCGTCTCCAGCTTCATGCCCAGGTAGCTGCCGATCTCGGCGCGGGACATGCGCAGGTGGAACTCGCTGGCCGAGTAGCCGCGGGCCTTCATCCGCTGGGAGATGTTCAGCAGGAAGGCGGCCAGCCGCTCTTCGGCGTTCATGCTGCCCAGGAGCATCATGAGGCTGTGCTCGCGCACGATCTCGCGGCTCATCAGGCGGGAGATCACGTGCTGCAGGTCCGGGCTGCCGGTGGCCAGCTCGCTCAGGTGCGCATAGGGAATGGCGCAGATTTCCGCGTCTTCCAGCGCCACGGCGCTGCTCGCATGCTTGCCGGAGGCCAGGCCGTCCAGGCCCAGCAGTTCACCCGCCATCTGGAAGCCGGTGACCTGCTCGCGGCCGTCCTTGAGCGTCAGGTGCGACTTGAAGGTGCCGCTGCGCACGGCGTAGATGAACTGGAACTTCTCGCCTTCGTGGTACAGCGCCTGGCCTTCCTTGACGCGGCGGCGGGCGAACTTCAGTCCGTCCAGGCGTTCCAGGTCGGTACCGGTCAGGCCGCAGGGCAGGCACAGGTCCTTGAGGTGGCAGGTGGAGCACTGGGTCTTCAGCGGGGCCGGGTTGCCGTCGATGTCGATGCGCTGCTGGCGGGCAACGATGTGCACGGGGGCGGTGGCGGTGGCGCGTTGCGTGGCTTGCATGATGGTTCCCTCTTCCTCGGGTTTCTTAGTGAACGGACCGGCGGCCGGCGGTGGCGACGGCCTGGGCGAGCTGGTCGAATTCGGTGCTCTTGTCGAGGAAGCGCACGGCCCCCTCGCCCAGGTAGCGCTTGCGGTAGGCAGGCGCGGAGTTGTTGCTGAACACGACGAAGGCGACCTGCGGGTCGGCGGAGCGCACGGCCTTGAGGACCTGCAGGCCGCTGCCGCCTTCGAGCTGCACGTCGAGCACCACCACGTCCGGGTGCGAGTTCAGGATGCCGGAGATGCAGTTGTCGGGCGTGGTGCCCTCGCCGACGACGTCCATGGACGCGGTCGACAGCAGGGCGCTCACGCGCTGGCGGATCTGCTGCGAGTCGTCCGCGAGGAACACCTTGATGGAGCCGTTCGAAATCATGGACGCAACTATCCCGCAAGGCGCCTTTCCGCAACATCGGTGCCGGCTGAATTGCAGGCTCGGAGGACTCCTAATCGCCGTCGCCGCCGCGCCTAGGCACCCTAGGAATCGTCCTAGGCGCCGGCCCGAATGCGGGCGTGCTTGATCCGCCTCAATGGCGCGCGCGCGGGATGCACCACGATGCAGGCATCCTTCTTCACGTTCCAAGGAGCAGACCATGTACAAGCGCATCCTCGTGCCGGTGGACGGCAGCGATACCTCGAACAAGGCCCTCGTTGCGGCGCTGCAGATGGCGCGCGAGAACGGCGGCCGGGTGCGCCTGGTGCACGTGCTCGACGAGCTGGCTTTCCTGAGCGGCTACGAGGTCGGCGCGGACCTGCTGCAGGTCGCGCGAGACTACGCGCTCAAGGTGCTGGACGACGCCCTGGCCATGGCGAAGTCGGCCGGCGTGCCCGCCGACACCAAGCTGGTGGAAGCGCCCGGCGTGCGGGTCGGCGAGGCCGTCGCCGACGAGGCCCGCAGCTGGGAAGCCGACCTGGTCGTGACCGGCACGCATGGCCGCCGCGGCGTCAGCCGCGTGCTGCTGGGAAGCGGTGCGGAGCAGGTGCTGCGGCTTGCGCCCGTTCCCGTGCTCGCGGTACGTTCGAGCGAACCGCCCGCGGACTGAAGCAGCCGCGGCAAGGGCGGGCGCGGGCCCGCCCGGCCCCGTCAGTGGGCCATCAGGACCGGCAGCGTCATGCTGCGCAGGACGGTCCGGCTCGTTCCGCCCAGGATCCACTCCCGCGCGCGGCTGTGGCCGTAGCAGCCCATCACGAGCAGGTCGGCATCGAGGTCGGACAGCTGGGACAGCAGGATCTCGCCCAGCGGTTCGGCCAGGCGCCCGCCACGGTGCCAGGTCGGCACGATCCCGTGCAGCCGCAGGTAGCCGTCGAGGTCGAGCTGCTGCCCGCGGACCTCCAGCGCCGGCTCCTCCTCCCACGCCAGCACGTGCACCCGCCCGGCACGCTGCAGCAGCGGCATCGCCGCCGAGACCGCCCGGGCCGCTTCGCGCGTCTCCTTCCAGGCGATCGCCGCAGTGCCGCCGGGGCGGCGGGCGGCGCCCGTGTAGGGCAGGACCAGCGCGGGCTTGCCGCTGGCCAGCACCACCGATTCCGCGAAGTCCGGCGGGACCCCGTTCGCGGCGCCGGCCGGATCATGCTGGCCCAGCACGAGCAGGTCCGCGTGCAGGGCCTGGGCGACGAAAGCGCCGGCGGCGGGCATTTCCCGCGTCTCCGCCCAGGTGGCGGTGGGGCCCGGGGTGCGCATGGCCTCGTCGAAGGTCCGGCGCGCGGCCCGGCGGCGCTCGTCTTCCACGTCCATCAGCGACGAGGCGAGCCCCGGCGCGCCTTCCGGCGGGTACGGCAGTTCCAGGTACACCGGCACGGTCGCATAGAGCGCCGCGAGCGCGGCCCCGTGCTCCTGCGCCAGCGACCGGGCCGCAGCCAGCCGCGCGCCGGCGGACGCGCTGGCATCGAGGTGGACCAGCACCTGCCGGTAGGGAGTGGTCATGGGCTCCTCCTGGAAATGGCGGGGATCAGCGCAGGATGATGGCGCCCGCGCCTTCGCCGGCGGGCTGGAGCGGCCCCAGCGGGTTGCGCTCCCTCACCAGCCGCTCCACGTGCGGCTGGCCCGAGATGTTGCGGAACAGCACCGTGCCGTCGTTGACGACCACCAGGGCCTCGAACCACCAGCCCCGCACGTGCGTCTCGCGCTTGACGTTCAGGAAGTCGGCCCAGAAGCCGCCTTCGCGGGTGCGGTCCTCCTTCTCGAAGCGGAACACGTAGCCGCGGCATTCCGTCTTGGCGAGGATGCAGGTGCGGATGCCGGGGTCGAGCTGCTCCAGCGGGACGCCCGAATAGGGAGCCAGCCGCGCCACGATGTCCGGGTAGGGGATCATGGTGACGTTGCGGCCGTCCTTGGGGTCGAAACCCAACGTGGCGAGCTGCCCGGTGGGCGTCTGGAACGGGACGATCTTCTCGGCGGCCGCCTGGGCCTCGGCGAAGGTGGCAAACGGCGACGGGGCATCGGAGCTGCCGCGCGGCAGCATCGCGGTACAGGCCGTGAGCAGGACGGCGGCGCAGGCGACGGCGGGAATTCGTGCGTTCATGCGTACACTTTGCAAACAAAGCGCGCGCACCCGGTTGATGCATGTCAACCGGCTGGCGCCGGCGACGGCTCGCCGCATTGTCCAGAAACCTAAGTATTACCCGAAGCGACCAACGGCAGCCACGGCTGACTTCCGGTGAGCAGGCGCCCCCGAATCACTGTTCAACTTCGTGAACTCCGTCACGGAGGACGCTTGTCAATCCCAGCCAATGGGAATAACTTCGTCACCCCGAATAGAACACTTGTCGTTGGCGAAAAGAGCGTGACCATGCGTATCTTCAAAGGTACCCTCCGCAATAGCATCTACGGCCTCCTCGGCAACCCGGTGACCCCCAGCGACTCCGTCCTGGAAAGCGGCACCGAAGACATCCGCGAGGCCATGCTCGCCCTGCTCGGCCAGGCGGGCACCAAGCAGTTCGCCAACGTCACGCGCCGCGTGCGCTACGCGAACGACATCCAGGCGCTGTGGTACCTGCGGGGCGACGTGCTTGCCGCCCTGGCCGCCACCCAGGGCGAGATGGCCGCGCGCGAGAAGATCCAGCAGATCACGCGCATGTTCGACGGCCTGCTGCCCGGCAGCCTCACCTCCCGTCCCAGCCCCCTCATGGGCTGAGCCACGCCCCACGCACCGGAAAAGCGCGGGAGACCGCGCTTTTTCCTGCCCCTAGTGACGGTGGCCCCACAGCACGAAGGCATCGCGCCCTTCGGCGGCCAGCGTGACCTTCGCGCCCACGGGCAGGCAGACCTTCGTGGGCACGTGCCCGAACGGCAGCCCGGTGAGCACCGGCGCCTTGACCTGCGTGCGCAGCCACTCGATCACCGTCCTGAGCTTGAAGCCCTTGTCGTGCGGCACCGGCAGCCAGTTGGTGAAGTGCCCCAGCAGGATCGCCTTCTGCTTTTGCAGCACGCCGGCGTAGAGCAGCTGCGTGAGCATGCGCTCGACGCGGTAGGGATGCTCGTGCACGTCCTCCAGGAACAGGATGCCGCCCTTGACCCTGGGCATCCAGGGCGTGCCCGCCAGCGCCGCGACGATGGCCAGGTTGCCGCCCCACAGCACGCCTTTTTCCTGCAGCGGCCGCTCCGTGCGTTCGGCCGCGGGCAGCTGCCAGCCCGTGCCCTCGCCCTGCCCGCTCACCAGGTCCTCGAAGCAGGCCTGCATGATCTCGTCCGGTTCGGCCTCGACGCCGAAGTCCTCGCCGACCGCGGGACCCGACCACGTCACGCGGCCGGTTTCGGCCAGCACCGCGTTCTGGAAGGCGGTGAAATCGCTCAGGCCCACGAACTCCGTCCCGCGGTCGATCGCCTTGGCGATCGCCTTGTACGGCAGCTGCGGCAGCAGCCGCGTGAGGCCGTAGCCGCCGCGCGTGATGATCGCGACGTCGGCGCCGCTGGCGGCTGCGCGCTCGACCGCGGCCAGCCGGGTGGCGTCGTCGCCCGCGAAACGCATGTGCGTCGCGAACACCGATGGGTCGAGCTCCACTTCGTGGCCCAGCGCCTTGAGCCGCGCGACGCCGCGGCGCACGGCGGCCTTGTTGCGAACGGCACTGGAGGGGGAGAAGACGTAGATGCGTTTTTGTTGGGTCACGCCCGGAAGTATCCCACCGCCCTGCGCGCGATCCCCTCGCCGTGCTCCTGCACGAAATGGCCGGCCTCCGGCAACACGAGGGGCTCGGGGCAGCCGCGGATCTGCTGGCGCTGGGCCTGCATCACGGGACCGCCCAGCACGGGATCCTGCGCGCCGACGGCCATGAGGGTCTGGCCCTCCCACCGCTGGGACAGGAAGTCGCGCGCCTGCCGCGACACGGCGGCCCCGTTCGCGTCGGGCCGGTCGGGCACCATCGGCGGGAAGGCGCGCAGCGCGGCACGGTGGCCGCTGTCCGGGAAAGGCGCGTTGTACGCGGCGCATTCCTGCGGCGTCATGTGCGGGTTGCCGCGCGCGAACAGCCGGCCCACGTCGAACTCCGGGTTCTTCGCGCACATCTCGCGCCAGGCCAGGAAGCCCGGGCTCAGCGGCGCATTGCCGGTGGCCAGGACCGTGTTCATCACCAGCAGGCCCCGGTAGCGCTCCGGCGCCTCCATGGGCAGCGTCAGGCCGAGCAGTCCACCCCAGTCCTGCACCGCCAGCACGATGCCGCGCAGGTCCAGGCTCTCCACGAACTCCAGCAGCACCTGGCGGTGCCATTCGAAGGAATGGGCGGACTCGCGCTTGGGCTTGTCGCTCTTGCCGAATCCCACCAGGTCCGGCGCGACGACGCGGTGGCCGGCCTCGAGGAACACGGGGATCATCCGCCGGTACAGGTAACTCCACGCCGGATTGCCATGCAGGCACAGCCAGGTGAGCGGCGCGTCGCGCGGGCCTTCGTCCAGGTAGTGCATGCGCAGGCCGGCCAGTGCCGGCAGCTCGCTCACGTAGTGCGGCGGCCAGGGGTAGCCGGGCAGGTCGCGGAAGCGGTCTTCCGGGGTGCGGACGGCGTCGTCGCGCAGCGGTCGTGCGTTCATGCGGCTCTCCTGGCGGCGCTGGCGGAAAAAGCGCGTCAGCAGTTCGCCGCACTCGCCGGCGAGCACCCCGGCCGTGACCGCCGTCTGGTGGTTCAGGCGCTGCTGCGCGAACAGGTCGAGGATGGAACCGGCGGCACCCGTCTTGGGATCGCCGGCCGCATAGACGACCCGCGCCAGCCGTGCGTGCAGCATGGCGCCGCTGCACATGGCGCAGGGCTCCAGGGTGACAAACAGCTCGCAGCCGTCGAGGCGGTAGTTGCCCAGCGTGCGGGCCGCTTCCTGCAGGGCGCGGATCTCCGCGTGGGCCGTGGGGTCGTGGCTGGAGACCGGCGCGTTGTGGCCGCGTCCCACCACGGTGTCGCCGTGCACGACGACGGCGCCCACCGGAACCTCGCCCGCCTGCAGCGCCAGCTGCGCCTGCGCCAGCGCCTCGCGCATGAAGCGCTCGTCGCGGGCAGGCGCGGCGTTCACTTGTCGTTCTCGGGCATCGGCCGGGCCTGTTGCATCACGCCCTGCACCGCCTGCTCGAACTGCCGGACCTGCTGCTTCGGCGTCGCCGCGGGCGCACTGCCCTCGACCGCCGCGCCGTGCGGCGCGACGCCCGCGCCCAGCTGCTTCTTCGCCAGCAGGCCGACGATCGCCACCACCACCAGCAGTCCCAGCACCCCGAAGATCGCCCTCATCATCGTTCCCCCATCCCGAGCCGCTGCATCCAGGCGGCGAGTTTCCGGTCGTTTTCGTTGCCCGCCTCGTAGGCCGCACGCATGCGCGCATGGGCTTCCGGCCTGTGCTGGTTCAGCTTGAGCTTGCAGTCCCAGTGCAGCACGTCGAGCTCGAACGCCACGATGCCGGCCAGCATCCTGTGCGCGAACTCCTCGCCCAGGCTGCGCCACTGCTGCGCGTACGCGGGCTCGTGGTCGCCGATGAGCTTCTTGAGCAGGCCGTCCTTGGCGTCGGCATCCTCCACCAGGCGCGCGCGCACGCGGCAGTGCACGGTGAGGTAGTTCCACGTGGGCACGCGCTGCAGGTCCGGGTAGACGCTGGGCGACAGGTAGCCGTGCGGCCCCATGAAGGTGACCAGCGCCTCCGGCCGCGCCTGCAGGTAACGCCAGTGCGGATTGGGCCTGGCGCAGTGTCCGAGCAGCACGAAGCCCGCTTCCCGTTCTTCCAGGTGCAGCGGCAGGTGGGAGACGAAAGGGAAGCCGGTGTCGTCGGTGGAGACAAGGCTGGCGAACGGATGCTGGCGCATCAGGTCGGCCGCCAGCGCGGCGTCCTCGGTGCGGAATTGCGGCGGCTGGTACATAGGGGGATTATGGGTCTGCCGAACCATAATGCACGCGGAAAAGGAGGGGTGGCCATGGGAAGGAGGATGCTCGCAGTGCTCGCTGCAGTGGCCATGCTTCCCGCGTGCGGCTCGATCACCGGTCCTACCACCTACCCGGGGACATGGCCGCCCCTGGCCTTCACGACGCTGGGCGATCGCTGCCCCGACCTGAACGGCGTGTACGACAACGTGGGTTCGGCAGCGCACCCGCCCGCTGCCGGCGGAACGCCGAAGCTGACCGAGGTGTTCGGCCGGATGGAGCGCACGACGGCCATCACGGGCCCTCGTGCGTGGGGACAGTCCTGGGGCGTTCCGGCGGACGCGGAACGGGTCGCGCTGGTCCAGGACGAACAAGGGCTCACCGTGACATTCCAGGGCCCCGGCGGCGCTGCGCACAGCCTGCGTTTTCGCCGCCTACACCTGGATCCGTCCGAACGCCGGGTCGACGACTTCTTCACCTGCTACCGCGACGACAACGGCATGCGCCTGCGCTTCATGCAGGACATTGCCCCCCGGACCGCGCTGCTTCCCGGCGTGTACGCAGGCGCGCAGGCCGGGCTGGTCTTCCTCTTGAAGGCAGTGGACGGTTCGCTGGTCGTCCAGTTCCGCACCGAAACGATCGGAGTGTCGGCCGTGCTGATCGGCAGTCACGCCAGTTTCGACAGCGTGTGGTGGCGCTATCCGGCCGCAGGCGGCAAGCCCTAAGGCGCGACGCCTTCTTCAGCAGCGGAGTCGCGATCTCCGGCCGGATCGGTACACTGCCATTCCGGCCCGGACCGGAGACGCCCGGATTCCTCGATTCACAGGGGTGTCCGCCCGCAGCGTTGCTATCGCCGGCTTGCTGTCACTCCCACTCGATCGTCGCCGGCGGCTTGCTGCTCACGTCGTAGGTGACGCGATTGATGCCGCGCACCTCGTTGATGATGCGGCTGGAGACCTTCTTCAGCAGCGCGTAGGGCAGCTCCGCCCAGTCCGCCGTCATGAAGTCGCTGGTCTGCACCGCGCGCAGCGCCACCACGTAGTCGTAGGTCCGGCCGTCGCCCATGACGCCCACGCTCTTGACCGGAAGGAAGACGGTGAAAGCCTGGCTGGTCAGGTCGTACCAGGACTTGCCGGTGTGTTCGTCGCGGAAGTTGCGCAGTTCCTGGATGAAGATGTCGTCGGCGCGCCGCAGCAGCTCGGCGTATTCCTTCTTCACCTCGCCGAGAATGCGCACGCCCAGGCCGGGGCCCGGGAAGGGGTGGCGGTAGACCATCTCCGGCGGCAGGCCCAGGGCCACGCCCAGCTCGCGCACTTCGTCCTTGAACAGGTCGCGCAGCGGCTCCAGCAGCTTGAGGCCCAGTTGTTCCGGCAGGCCGCCCACGTTGTGGTGGCTCTTGATCGTCACGGCCTTCTTGCTCTTGGCCCCGCCGGACTCGATCACGTCCGGGTAGATCGTGCCCTGTGCCAGCCAGGCCACGTGACCGGAGTGCGTCTGCTTGATCTTCGCGGCTTCCGCCTTGAAGACGTCCACGAACAGGCCGCCGATGATCTTGCGCTTGGCCTCCGGCTCGCTCACTCCGGCGAGCTTGCCCAGGAACAGGTCGGCCGCGTCCACGCGCACCACCTTGGCGTGCAGCTTGCCGGCGAACATGTCCATCACCATGTCGCCCTCGTTCAGGCGCAGCAGGCCATGGTCGACGAACACGCAGGTGAGCTGGTCGCCGATGGCGCGGTGGATCAGCGCGGCGGCCACCGACGAATCGACGCCGCCGGACAGGCCGAGGATCACTTCCTCGTCGCCGACCTGCTTGCGGATCGCCTCCACCGCCTCGGCGATGTGGTCGCGCATCACCCAGTCCGCACGCGCGTTGCAGATGCCCAGCACGAAGCGCTCGATGATGGCGCGGCCCTGCACCGTGTGCGTCACTTCGGGATGGAACTGCACCGCATAGAAGCGCCGCGCCTCGTCGGCCATGCCGGCGATCGGGCAGCTTTCGGTGGAGGCCATCAGCTTGAAGCCCGGCGGCATCTCGGCGACCTTGTCGCCGTGCGACATCCAAACGTTCAGCATGCCGTGGCCTTCGGGCGTCGTGAAGTCTGCGATCTCGCGCAGCAGCGCCGTGTGGCCGCGCGCGCGCACGGCTGCGAAGCCGAATTCGCGCTTGTGGCCGGCTTCGACCTTGCCCCCGAGCTGCTGCGCCATGGTCTGCATGCCGTAGCAGATGCCCAGCACGGGCACGCCGAGCTCGAACACCGCCTGCGGCGCGCGGTCCGTGCTTTCCTCGTACACGCTGGCGTGGCTGCCGGAGAGGATCACGCCCTTGAGCGTGCCGTCGGCGGCGTACTGCCGCACCCACTCGTCGCTGACGTCGCAGGGATGGACTTCCGAATACACGTGCGCCTCGCGCACGCGGCGGGCGATCAGCTGCGTGACCTGCGAGCCGAAGTCGAGGATGAGGATCTTGTCGTGTTGCATGTCAGAGGTCCAGGCAGGTGATGCCGCACGCCTTGGCGGCGCCCACCAGCTGCCGGTCGGCGGAAGCCAGTTGGCCGTTGAGGCGAAGCGCGAGTTCCAGGTACGAGGCGTCGTAGT
>DASWUI010000125.1:0-7558 GCA_036401715.1 Ramlibacter sp.
GATCACGGCCACGTCGCCGTAGCTGCCCTTGTGGCTGGCGTGGGGCCGGTTCGCGAGCCGCGGCGGCCCCGAGAGCGCGCCCACCGGCGCCTCCGCGCCCGGTGCAAGCCGCAGGTCGTCGAACCAGACGCTGCCGGCCGCATCGCGCCCGTGCGCGGTGAACAGGCCGGGCTTGAGCGCCAGCAGGCTGAGCGTGTGCGCGGCGCGTACGGCCAGGCCCGCATGGCCCGTGTTCGCATCCAGGCCCGAGGGCACGTCCACCGCCAGCACGGGCGCCCCGGCGTTCAGGCGCCGGATGTGTTCGGCCATGGCGCCTTCGGGCGCTCGCGTGCTGCCGATGCCGAGCAGGGCGTCCAGGGCGAAGTCGCAGGACTCCGGTGGCGCCGCCGCAAAGGCGACCCCCGCGGCGCGCGCGCGTTGCAGGGAGGTCCGCGCGTCTTCCGGCGCACGGGCTTCCTCGCCCAGCCAGGTGACCACCGGCACCTTGCCCCAGCGCTTCAGGTGCATGGCCGCTTCGAAGCCGTCGCCGCCGTTGTTGCCCGGCCCGCAGGCGATCCAGAACGTGCGGGCATGCGGCGCCAGGGCCAGCGCGAGCCGCGCGACGGCGAGTCCCGCCCGCTCCATGAGGGTGTGCGCCGGCAGCGCGGCGGACGCCGCCTGCTCCAGGCGGCGGATCGCCGCCACCTCGTGCAGGGGCCAGGGCCGGTCGGGAGTCACGCGCTGCATGGCGCGATTGTGCCTCTGCCCGTCAGGTCGCCAGCCGCTCGACGCCCAGGCCTTCCAGGTCCACGTCGGGGGTGCGCGCGGACATCAGGTCGGCGACGGCGCGCGCGCTGCCGCACGCCAGGGCCCAGCCGCTGGAGCCGTGGCCGATGTTGATCCAGACCCCGGGAATGCCGGTGGCGCCCAGCACCGGCGGGCCGTCCGGGAGCATGGGGCGCGCGCCCTTCCATTCCTGCACCGCCGCGCCGGTGTTGGCGAGCTGCGCGGCGCCCGGGAACCAGTCGTGCAGCACCTTGTAGAGGGTCTGGATGGCGGCCGGCCGCTTGTGGTTCGGCTCGCCGCCGATCTCCGCGCTGCCGGCCACCCGCACCCGGTTGCCCAGCCGCGAGATCGCCACCTTGTAGCGGTCGTCCATGACGCCGCTGCGGGGCGCGTTCAGCGGCTCGCGGATCGGCGCGCTGATCGAGTAGCCGTGCACGGCCGCGAGCGGCACCCGCAGGCCCACCGGCCGCAGCAGCGCGGCCGAGGCGAGGCCGCCGCACACCACCACGGCGTCGAAGCGGTGGGTGGTGGGCGCCGCGTCGTTGCCCTGCGTCACCCGCAGCAGGGTGGGCTGTGCCGGATCGAGGGGCGCGACCGAGCAGTTGAACTCGAAGCGCGCGCCCAGCGCCTGGGTCTGGTTCTTCAGCAGCAGCGCGAACTGGCGGCAGTTGCCGACCTCGTCGTCCGGCAGGTGCACCGCGCCGACGAATTCGGTGTCCACGTTCAGCGCGGGCTCGAAGGTGCGTGCCTTCGCCGCGTCGATCTCCTGGAACTTCACGCCGGCGTCGCGCAGCACCTGCAGCCCGGGCTGCACCATCCTGCGGTCCTTCTCCGAGCGCAGCAGCACCATGTAGCCGGTGCTGCGGTCGTATTCGAGCTGCAGGTCCTCGGTCAGCTGGTGCAGCCGGCTGCGGCTGTAGAAGGCCAGGCGCTGCAGCCGCCCGCGGTTGGCCACGTAGGTGTCCAGCTCGCAGGCGCGGCGCCAGCGCATCATCCAGCGCACTTCGTGCGCGGCCAGCGGCCAGCACACGCGCACCGGCGCGTGCCGGCTGAACAGGTAGCGCGCGACCTTGGAGGTCATGCCGGGCGAGGCCCAGGGCGTGACGTAGCCGGGCGCGACCACCCCGGCGTTGGCGAAGCTGGTTTCCAGAGCGGCGGCCCCGTGCCGCTCGAACACGGTCACGTCGTGGCCGTCGGCGGTGAGTTCGTACGCTGTGGTCACGCCGATGATGCCGGCGCCCACGATGGCGATTTTCATCAGTTGGGGAGTGCGGAAGGAAGCAGCTGTTCGATCTGGAGCGAGATGTTCAGGATCGTATCGTCATGCAGGGCGCCGTGCCAAACCATCAGGCCGACCGGCAGCTCGCCGTCCGCGTGGCAGGGCAGCGACAGCGCGCAGCCGTCCAGCATGTTGACCACGCTGGTGTTGCGCAACAGCAGTGCGTTGGCACGGAAGAAGGCCTCGTCGCGCTCGGCGCCGGGTGCGACCTCGGCGATGGCGGGCGCCACCATCGGCACCGTCGGCGACAGCACCGCGTCGTAGCCGGCCAGCGCCAGCTCCACCTCCGCGATCCAGGCCGAACGCGCGCGCTGCAGGTCGATGTACTCCCAGGCCTTCATCTGCGCGCCGCGCTCGATGCGCACCCGCACGCGCGGGTCGTAGCGCGAGCCTTCCTGCGCCAGCAGCTGGCGGTGCCAGGCATAGCTTTCCGCGGCCGCGAAGCCGCCCGTGGACTGGATCGTGCCGAGGTCCTGGATCTGGGCCAGCGGGATCTCGTCGATGCGGGCGCCGGCCGCGCGCAGCGCCTGCAGGGTGCGCTCGAATGCGCGCGCGACGGTGGCGTCCACGCCGTCCAGCATCTGCGTGGTGGCCACCGCCAGGCGGTAACCCGCAAGCGGCGTGTCCTGGCGCACCACCTTGCGCGCGGCCAGGATCTCGTGGGCGAGGATCGCGTCGCGCACGCTGCGCGTCATGGCGCTGACCGTGTCGAGCGTGGTGGACAGGGGATAGGCGCCTTCCAGCGGGGTCAGCCGCGCCGTGTTCTTGAAGCCGACGATGCCGCACAGCGCCGCCGGGATGCGGATGGAGCCGCCGGTGTCGGAGCCCAGGCCGATGAACGCCGCGCCGGCGGCCACGGACACCGCGCCGCCGGAGGAGGAGCCGCCCGGGATCCGCTTCGCTTGCGCATCGCAGGGGTTGGGGGGCGTGCCGTAGTGCGGGTTGACGCCCACGCCCGAGAACGCGAACTCGCTCATGTTGGTGCGGCCCACCACCACGCCGCCCGCCGCCCGCAGGCGCGCGACCGCGAGGGCGTCCCCGGCGGCCGGCGCATGGTCCACCAGCGCCACGGATCCGGCGGTGGTCACGTCGCCCGCGAAGTCGAACAGGTCCTTGATGGACACCGGCAGGCCGGCCAGCGGCGACTGCGGCGAGGCCTGTTTCGCCTCGGCCTGCGCCGCCTCGAAGCGGGTCTTGACGAACACGTGGGTGCAGGCCGCCGAGTGGGCGCATTCCTGGGCCGCCGTGAGTTCGGCGGCGGCGGTGGTCAGGCCCTGGCGCAGGCGCTCGCGGGTGCTGTGGAGGTCGGGGCGGGGCATGGATGAGGCAGCGGGTGAGAGGGAGGCCTGTGCTAGAATCTCGCGGTTTTGCCGGGTGGTGCGCACGAGGTGTGCGGACCGCCGTCAGCAAGACAAATCGCGGATCCCGCCCCCTCGAGGTGTCGCAACAAGGCGTTGCGATTTCCGGGCGGGATTCTAGACCCAACCTTCGGAGCTCCCATGTCTGTGTCCATGCGTGAAATGCTGGAAGCCGGTGTCCATTTCGGGCACCAGACGCGCTTCTGGAACCCCAAGATGGCCCCGTTCATCTTCGGCCATCGCAACAAGATCCACATCATCAACCTGGAAAAGACGCTGCCCATGTTCCAGGAGGCGACCAAGTTCGCCCGGCAGCTGGCCGCCAACCGCGGCACCATCCTGATGGTCGGCACCAAGCGCCAGGCGCGCGAACTGGTCGCCAGCGAGGCGCAGCGCGCCGGCATGCCCTTCGTGAACCAGCGCTGGCTGGGCGGCATGCTGACCAACTTCAAGACCGTCAAGACCTCGCTCAAGCGCCTGAAGGACATGAAGGCCCAGCAGGAAGCCGGCCTCGAGTCCATGTCGAAGAAGGAACAGCTGATGTTCCAGCGCGAGCTGGACAAGCTGGAGAAGGACATCGGCGGCATCCAGGACATGAACACCCTGCCGGACGCCCTGTTCATCGTGGACGTCGGCTACCACAAGATCGCCGTGGCCGAAGCCCAGAAGCTGGGCATCCCGATCATCGCGGTGGTGGACTCCAACCACTCCCCCGAGGGCATCGACTACGTGATCCCCGGCAACGACGACTCCGCCAAGGCCGTGACGCTGTACGTCCGCGGCATGGCCGACGCCATCCTGGAAGGCAAGAGCAATCCCGCCGGTGACGTGCAGCGTGCCGTCGCCGAAGGCGGCGACGAGTTCGTGGAAGTCAAGGAAGGCGCCGCCGCCTGAGTTCCGGCCCCCGGCCGCGACGCAAGGGGGGCTTTCGGGCCCCCTTTGCACACCAAGATCCAACTGATCAGACGTTTCGAATAGAGGACAAGATGGCTGCAATCACCGCAAGCATGGTCGCCGAACTGCGCGCGAAGACCGACGCCCCCATGATGGAATGCAAGAAGGCCCTGACCGAGGCCGAAGGCAACATGGAGAAGGCCGAGGAACTGCTGCGCGTCAAGCTGGGCAGCAAGGCCGCCAAGGCCGGCTCGCGCGTCACCGCCGAAGGCGTGGTCGCCGCTTCCATCAGCGGCACGACCGGCGCGCTGCTGGAAGTGAACTGCGAAACCGACTTCGTGACCAAGAACGACAGCTTCCTGCAGATGGCCCGCGCCGCCGCGGAACTGATCGCGAAGAACAACCCCGCCGACGTCGCGGCGCTGGGCGCGCTGCCCTACAGCCAGGACGGCTTCGGCCCCACCCTGGAAGAAGTGCGCAAGGGCCTGATCGGCAAGATCGGCGAGAACATGAGCTTCCGCCGCTTCAAGCGCTTTTCCGGCTCCAGCAAGCTGGTGAGCTACCTGCACGGCACCCGCATCGGCGTGGTGGTGGAGTACGAAGGTGACGAAGTCGCCGCCAAGGACGTCGCCATGCACGTGGCCGCCATGAAGCCGGTCGCCCTGTCGTCCGCCGACGTGCCCGCCGAGCTGATCGAGAAGGAGCGCAACGTCGCCACCGCCAAGGCCGCCGAATCGGGCAAGCCGGCCGACATCGCCGCCAAGATGATCGAAGGCTCGGTGCAGAAGTACCTGAAGGAAGTCTCGCTGCTGAACCAGCCGTTCGTGAAGAACGACAAGCAGACGGTCGAACAGATGCTCAAGGCCGCCAATACCACCGTGAAGGCGTTCACGCTGTACGTGGTGGGCGAGGGCATCGAGAAGAAGGCCGACGACTTCGCCGCCGAAGTGGCCGCGCAGGTCGCCGCCGCCAAGCAGGCCGCGTAAGCAGCGCTCCCGCCGGAGGCGACGCCCATTACACTCGAAGAAAACGCACATCAGGAGAACCGTTCCATGCCTCCCGCCCAGCCAGCCCACAAGCGCATCCTGCTCAAGCTGTCGGGCGAGGCCCTGATGGGGGACGACGCCTTCGGCATCAACCGCGCGACCATCGTGCGGATGGTGGAGGAGGTCGCTGAAGTGGTGCACATGGGCGTGGAAGTCGCCGTCGTCATCGGCGGCGGCAACATCTTCCGCGGCGTGTCCACCGGCTCGGTCGGCATGGACCGGGCCACCGCCGACTACATGGGCATGCTGGCCACCGTCATGAACGCGCTGGCGCTGTCCGACGCGATGCAGAAGCAGGGCCTCGTGCCCCGCGTGATGTCCGCCATCGCCATCGAGCAGGTGGTCGAGCCCTACGTGCGGCCCAAGGCGCTGCAGTACCTCGAAGAGGGCAAGGTCGTGATCTTCGCGGCCGGCACCGGCAACCCCTTCTTCACCACCGACACCGCCGCCGCCCTGCGCGGCGCCGAGATCGGCGCCGAGATGGTGCTCAAGGCCACCAAGGTGGACGGCGTCTATTCCGCCGACCCGCAGAAGGACCCTTCGGCGAAACGGTATACCCGCATCAGCTTCGACGAGGCGATGCAGCAGAACCTGGGCATCATGGATGCCACGGCCTTCGCGCTGTGCCGCGACCAGAAGCTGCCGATCAAGGTGTTCTCCATCTTCAAGAACGGCGCGCTCAAGCGCGTCGTGCTCGGCGAGGACGAGGGCACCCTGGTTTACGCCTGAAGAGAGGAGCACGAGGAATGGCAACGATCGCTGAAATCAAGCAGAACGCACAGGGCAAGATGGACCAGTCCATCGCCGCCTTCAAGAACACCCTCACCAAGATCCGCACGGGCCGCGCGAACCCGGCGATCCTGGACACGGTGCAGGTCGAGTACTACGGCACCATGATGAAGATCAGCCAGGTGGCCAGCGTCAACCTGCTGGACGCCCGCACGATCAGCGTGCAGCCCTTCGAGAAGGGCATGGGGGCCAAGATCGAGAAGGCCATCCGCGAGAGCGACCTCGGCCTGAACCCCGCCTCCATGGGCGACCTGCTGCGCGTTCCGATGCCGCCCATGTCCGAAGAGCGCCGCAAGGAGATGACCAAGCTGGTGCGCCACGAGGCGGAGAACGCCAAGATCGCCATCCGCAACCTGCGTCGCGACGCCAACGAGCACGTGAAGAAGCTGGTGAAGGACAAGACGGCGACCGAGGACGACCTCAAGCGCGCCGAGGCCGACGTGCAGAAGGTCACCGACAAGCACATCGCCGAGATCGATGCGCTGGTGGCGGCCAAGGAAAAGGAGATCATGGAGGTCTGACCTCCATGACCCGCATGGGCACGGCCCGCATCGTCCCGCACCACATCGCCATCGTCATGGATGGCAACGGCCGCTGGGCGACGAAGCGTTTCCTGCCTCGCGTCGCCGGCCACAAGAAGGGGCTGGACGCGCTGCGTGCCTGCGTGCGCCATTGCGGCGACCTGGGCGTGAAGGTGCTGACCGTGTTCGCCTTCTCCTCGGAGAACTGGAACCGGCCCGCCGACGAGGTCTCGGGCCTGATGGAGTTGCTGGCCGCCGCGCTCTCGCGCGAAGTGCCGCAGCTGCAGGCCGAGGGCGTGCGCATCCATTTCGTGGGCGACCGCTCGGCGCTGTCGGAGAAGGTGCGTTCGGGCCTGGCGCAGGCCGAGGCCCTGACGGCGGGCAACCAGCGCCTGGTCTTCAACGTGTGCTTCAACTACGGCGGCCGCTGGGACATCGCCCAGGCTGCTGCGCAGCTGGCCGCGCGGGGGGAAGCCATCACCGAGCAGAGCCTGTCGCGCGCCATGGCGCTGGCGCACGTGCCCGATCCCGACCTGGTCATCCGCACCGGCGGCGAACTGCGCATCAGCAACTTCCTGCTCTGGCAGGCCGCCTACAGCGAGCTGTATTTCAGCGACAAGCTCTGGCCCGAGTTCGACGCCGCGGCCATCGACAAGGCGATCGCCGACTACAGTCGCCGCGAACGCCGCTTCGGCCGCACCTCCGAGCAGGTGGCGCCTGCACCGTCCCGCCCGAGCAGGAAGGCCGCCTGAAGGCGGTGCCGCGATGCTGAAGCAGCGCGTCATCACCGCCCTGGTGCTGCTGGCCATCCTGCTGCCGGCCCTGTTCTGGAAGACGCCGGAGCCCTTTCTCGTGATCACCCTGGTGATGATCGCCGCCGGCGGCTGGGAATGGGGCCGCCTCAAC
>DASWUI010000126.1:0-1536 GCA_036401715.1 Ramlibacter sp.
AAATGCCAGGCGAAGCGGCCGGCGCTGCGGTAGGGCGCGCTGGCGCGCTCCACGAGCCGGCGCCAGGCCGTGCGCTCGGTGGTGGCGGGGGCGCTCATCGCATCGCCTGCGGCAGCGTGACCGGGCGCAGCCGGTGCGCGCGCAAGGCCGCCAGCAGCGGCGGCAGCACGGACAGGATCACGGCTTGCCCGCGGTGGTCGCGGGCGGCATTTCCGTCGTGCAGCAGCAGGATGTCGCCGGCGGCCAGCCCGCGGGTGAGCCGTGCCAGCACGCGCTGCGGATCGCGCTCGCGCGTGTCGTAGCCGCGGCGCGTCCAGCTCGCGAGCACCAGCCCGCGCCGGTGCAGCACGGGGGCCAGGAAGGGATTGCGCAGGCCCGCCGGCGCGCGGAAGAAGCGGGGCGGCTCGCCGGTCACCTGCGCCAGCGTCTCCTGCGCGCGGTCGACCTCGCGCGCGAAGCCGCGCGGGCCCAGCAGCGAGAAGGAGTGGCGGTGGACGCAGCTGTGGTTCTGCACGCTGTGGCCGCGCCGCAGGATCTCGCGCACCAGCTCCGGGTGGGCACGCGCACGCTCGGCGATGCAGAAGAAGGTGGCGCGCACGTGGGCGGACTGCAGCAGGTCCAGCACGGCGGGCGTCACCTGCGGATCGGGACCGTCGTCGATGGTGAGCGCGACTTCGCCGCGGGCGGTCGCCGCCGCCGGCAGCCGCACCAGGTTCTGTCCCAGCGCGGTGGAGCGCGGCCAGAGCCCCGCGAAGGTGATCGCCAGGTGGTTGAGGACCAGGATCGCGAGGATGCTTGCCCAATGGGCGGGCGCCGCCAGCAGCGCGAGCGCGCACAGCAGGTGGACGGCGGCCGTGACGCGCAGCAGCGGCGGCAGGGGCCAGGGCCGCGGGCTGGGGCGGGAGGTCACGGCGGTCACGGATACGTCTGGAAATACAGCCAGCTGGTGCGTAGCGCGGCGATTGTGGCACAGGGGTGCGGCGCTCACGGGCGGCGCCGCGAGAAGGCCGCCGCGAGCAACAGCGACAGCATCGCCCCCGGCGCCACCGTCTGGCCCACCGCGGCGAGCGCGGGCACCTCCGCGGTGGCCAGCAAACCGAAGGAAATCACGGTGGTGAGGTTTGCCAGCAGCAGCGAGGCGAGCGTGTCGCGGTCGGCACTGCCGCTTTGCTGCAGGTGGTCGAAGAACAGCGCGTAGTTGGAGCCGATCGCCGCCACCAGCAGCAGGCCCACCAGGTGCAGCACGCCCAGGGCGCCGCCCCACAGCGTCAGCCCCGCCAGCACGAGCACCACGCTTGCGGCGAGGGGGGCGAGCACGCGCGCCAGCCGCGGCAGGGAGCGCAGGTGCCAGGCGAGCAGCGCGATCACCGCCACGGCGCCGGCCAGCGCCTGCCAGAGCGCCTGCCGCAGGTAGCCGGCGTAGATGCCGTCCAGCTCGGGCTGGATGCGCACCAGCCGCGCCTGGGGCAGGTCGGCGATGGCGCGCCGGATCTCCGCCAGCGGCGGGGCGTCGCCCGCCGGCGCCTGCAGCGAGAG
>DASWUI010000127.1:0-11965 GCA_036401715.1 Ramlibacter sp.
GGGCGCGGCGGCGAGGCAGTGCCGTTCATGTTTTCAGTGCCGCTCGTTCTTCTGGGACCGGGCATTCTCGCTGCGGGCGAACAATTTGTCACCCGCAGATGAGCGCTACTTGCAGACGTTGCCGCTGCGCACGCCCGATTCGGCCAGGACGCTCGTCAACAGGGGATTGCGCGAGGTCGGCAGCGGGATGCGGTCGAAGTCGATGAACTTGGGGATCAGCGCGGGACGCAGCGTCTCGCCGTTGGTGCCGGCAAAGCCCGCTTCGCCCCGGCCGAGGTGCAGCACCTCGCTGGCGCTGGCGATTTCGATATGGCCGTCGCGCACGAACACGAACAGGCCCTCGGAGGCGTCGGAAACGTCGCTGCTGGCGAACAGCTTGGGCGGCACGACCACCTCGTCCGGGCGCGGCGTTCCCATGTCGGGCTGGTTCAGCACCGGCTGGATGGGCCCGGTGGCCGGGATGAACAGGCCCTGCCCCGCCTGCAGCACCTGCAGCGCGGTCTGCCCGCCCTGCCCGACCTCGATCGAGCCCAGCCAGGTCCACAGCGTCAGGCCCGCTCCCGGGTCGCCCGGCTCGCCCGCGCAGGGCCCGGTGCAGGTGACGTCGAAGCCCGTGCCGCGGATGCCGATGGTGGCCGTGGCGGTGCTGAAGCCCACGTTGCGGTTGTTCGCCCGGGCGATCAGGCCCGTGAGCGCCCGCACCGAGCCGCGCAGGATGGAGGCGAGGAAGCGCCCCTCGCCCGCATTTCCGTTGTCGTAGACGAAATTGTCGATGCGAAAGCGCGTCTGCGAGCCGAGCGTGATGCGCGTGTCGTCGCGGAAGGCGAGCACCGCCTGGGCGCCGCGCGCCGTCTCGACGAGGTCGCCGGGATAGACGCTGCCGCCGTCGACCAGGCGGCGGCGGTTGCCGCCGCCGTCGGTGGCGAAGATCGCGCCTTGCGCGTTGACGATCTTGGCGCTGGCCTGCACCGCGTTCGGGCGCGCCGACTCCTGGATCTGGCTGGATTCCTGGGCGCAGTCGCTGCGGCAGACCCGGGCGTCGAAGTCGGTGCCGCGGATGCCGATGGTGGCCGTGTTGGTCTGCACGCGGGCGGCGTTGGGCGAGCTCTTGGAGATGAGGCCCGTCACCGCGCGGAAGCCGCCGCGCACGAGCTGCATGAGAAAGCTGTTGTCGGGCGCGTTCTCGCGGAACTGGTACTGCTGCAGCACGAGCTCGGAGTTCGGCCGCACCGTCATGCGGGTGCCGTCCTGCAGCTTGATGATGGCCGAGGCGCCGTCGGAGGTGGTCAGGCGGTCCCCCTCGCGCAGCGGCAGGCCCTTGCCGAGCGTGCGGGGCGCCTCGCCGGGGGTCTGCGCGAAGCCGACGCCGCGGGCGAACTCGACTTCACCGGCGGTCTGGGCATGGACGGGCACGGCGGCCAGCAGGCCGCCTGCGACCGCCAGGGACGCAAGCCAGTGGAATCGCTTTCGTGCGGCGAGCATGGACGAACCTCCGGTAACCGGTCTTGCAACCGGAATCCTGAACTCTCGGGTTATACACGCTTGCGGCAGAGCCAGTCCCTCCCGTCCGGGAGGGGGCGCGCGCCCCGTCGTGCGGGATTTCACGAGCGCGGGCGATTTTCAGGCGGGTCGCGACAGCCGCGCGCGCAGGTCTTCCTCGAGCGCCGGCAGCGCGGCCGCCACGGCGTCCAGGCGCACCAGGTCCGTGCTGCGGCGGGGCCCGGCCCACACCGGTGCCGGGAAGTGGCTGTCCCAGTCGAAGCGGGCGATGACGTGCCAGTGCAGGTGCGGCACCAGGTTGCCGAGCGTCGCCACGTTCACCTTGGCCGGCTGCAGGTGGCGCAGCAGCGTCTCCTCGACCGCGGTCACCACGTCGATGCAGGCGTGCCGTTCGGCAAGGGGCAGCAGCGAGAACTCGCGCACGTGCTCCTGCCACACCACCCGGTAGAAGGCGGGGAAGCCCGCCTCCTCGGCGTGGATGACGCGCCACTGCGGCGCCTGCACGACCACGCGGCCGCCCGGCGCGTCGCACAGGGCGCAGCCCGCGAGCCTCACACCAGCACCCGCTCGATGCCGCCGTCGTTGGCGGCGCGCACGTAGTCGCGCATCCAGTCCTCGCCCAGGATCCTGTTGGCCATCTCGACCACGATGTAGTCGGCCTCCAGCAGGCCGTTCTGCAGGTCGTGGTTGTAGCGGTGCATGCCCTGCAGGCAGCTCGGGCAGCTGGTCAGGATCTTGATGTTGCCCTTCTCGCCGACCGCGCCCGAGGCCCGCAGCGCGGCCTCGTCCTTGCGCAGCTCCTCGTCCTTGCGGAAGCGCACCTGCGTGGCGATGTCGGGGCGGGTCACGCCGAAGGTGCCGGACTCGCCGCAGCAGCGCTCGGACTTGCGCACGTTCTCGCCCACCAGCGCCTTCACGGTCTTCATCGGCTCCTGCAGCTTCATGGGCGTGTGGCAGGGGTCGTGGTACAGGTAGCCGCCGGCGCCCTCCAGCTTGATGCCTTTTTCCAGCAGGTATTCGTGGATGTCGATGATCCGGCAGCCCGGAAAGATCTGGTCGAACTCGTAGCCCTGCAGCTGGTCGTAGCAGGTGCCGCAGGAGACCACCACCGTCTTGATGTCCAGGTAGTTCAGCGTGTTCGCCACGCGGTGGAACAGCACCCGGTTGTCGGTGATCATCTTCTCGGCCTTGTCGAACTGGCCGGAGCCGCGTTGCGGATAGCCGCAACACAGGTAGCCGGGCGGCAGCACCGTCTGCACGCCCGCGTGCCAGAGCATCGCCTGCGTCGCCAGGCCCACCTGCGAGAACAGGCGCTCGGAGCCGCAGCCCGGGAAGTAGAACACCGCCTCGGTTTCCGGAGTGGTGGCCTTCGGGTCCCGGATGATCGGCACGTAATCCTTGTCCTCGATGTCCAGCAGCGCGCGCGAGGTCTTGTTCGGCAGGCCCTTGGGCAGCTTCTTGTTGACGAAGTGGATCACCTGCTCCTTCAGGGGAGCGGGGAAGTGCGTCTCGGGCGGGCGCGTGACCTGCAGGTGCGCGAAGCCGCGCAGCAGGGTGTTGCCCAGGCGCTGGGCCTTGAAGCCGAGGCCCACCATGGCGCCCCGGATCAGCTTGATGGTCTCCGGGTTCGTCGCATTGAGCATGAACATCGCCGCGGCGTTGCCCGGGCGGAAGCTCTTCTGTCCCATCTTGCGCAGCAGGTTGCGCATGTTCATCGACACGTCGCCGAAGTCGATCTTCACCGGGCACGGGTTCTCGCACTTGTGGCACACCGTGCAGTGCTCGGAGACGTCCTCGAACTCCTCCCAGTGCTTGATCGACACGCCGCGGCGCGTCTGCTCCTCGTACAGGAAGGCCTCCACCAGCAGCGAGGTCGCCAGGATCTTGTTGCGCGGGCTGTACAGCAGGTTGGCCCGCGGCACGTGGGTGGCGCACACCGGCTTGCACTTGCCGCAGCGCAGGCAGTCCTTGATGGAATCGGCGATCGCGCCGATGTCCGACTGCTGCATGATGATGGACTCGTGCCCCATCAGGCCGAAGGACGGCGTGTAGGCATTGGTCAGGTCCGCGTACACGGAGGTGTCCGCGTCCACATGGCCGACGCTGGAGCGGCGCAGCAGCTTGCCGCGGTTGAAGCGGCCCTGGGGGTCCACCTTCTGCTTGTACTCGGCGAAGGGCGCGATCTCCTCGTCGGTGAGGAACTCCAGCTTGGTGATGCCGATGCCGTGCTCGCCGGAGATCACCCCGTCGAGCGAACGCGCCAGCGCCATGATGCGCTTCACGGCCTCGTGCGCCGTCTGCAGCATCGCGTAGTCGTCGCTGTTGACGGGGATGTTGGTGTGCACGTTGCCGTCGCCGGCGTGCATGTGCAGCGCCACCCAGACACGGCCCTTGAGCACGCGCTGGTGGATGGCGTTCACCTCGAACAGGATGGGCGCGAAGGCGTTGCCGGAGAAGATGGCCGCCAGCGGCGCGCGGATCTGCGTCTTCCAGCTCGCGCGCAGGCTGTGGTCCTGCAGCTGCGGGAACAGGGCGTCCACGTTGGCCAGCCAGTCCTGCCACTGCCCGCGCACTTCGCGGATGAGGGCCAGCGCCTGCTGCACGCGGTCCTCCAGCAGTTCGGCCGAGGGGATCTCGCCGGCGTCGTCCTGCTTGCCCAGCGGCAGGCGGCCGCGGGCGAAGAACAGCTCCAGCTCGTCGGCCAGCTGGATCTTGTTGCGCAGGGACAGCTCGATGTTGATGCGCTCGATGCCGTCGGTGTACTCGGCCATGCGCGGCAGCGGGATCACCACGTCCTCGTTGATCTTGAAGGCGTTGGTGTGCTTGCTGATGGCGGCCGTGCGCTTGCGGTCCAGCCAGAACTTCTTGCGGGCCTCGGGGCTGACGGCGACGAAGCCCTCGCCGCTGCGCGAGTTGGCGATGCGCACCACCTCGGAAGTGGCGCGCGCCACCGCGTCCGGGTCGTCGCCGGCGATGTCGCCCACCAGCACCATCTTGGGCAGCCCGCCGCGCCTGGACTTGGTCGCGTAGCCGACGGCCTTCAGGTACCGGTCGTCCAGGTGCTCCAGGCCGGCCAGCACCACGCCGCTGCGGCGCTGCTCGGCGAACATGAAGTCCTTGATCTCCACGATGCTGGGCACCGCGTCGCGCGCGTTGCCGAAGAACTCCAGGCACACGGTGCGCGTGTGCTGCGGCATGCGGTGCACGACCCAGCGCGCGCTGGTGACCAGGCCGTCGCAGCCTTCCTTCTGGATGCCGGGCAGGCCGGAGAGGAACTTGTCGGTGACGTCCTTGCCGAGGCCTTCCTTGCGGAAGCGCGAGCCGGGGATCTCCAGCCGCTCGGTGCGGGCCGGCCTGCTCCAGTCGATCCTGTTCGATGCCGCGAAGTAGCGCAGCTCGAAGGTGGCGACCGGCGCATCGTGGATCTTGCCCAGGTTGTGGTCCAGGCGGACCACCTCCAGCCACTCCGCATCGGGCGTGACCATGCGCCAGGACACCAGGTTGTCCAGCGCGGTGCCCCACAGCACCGCCTTCTTGCCGCCCGCGTTCATGGCGATGTTGCCGCCGATGCAGGAGGCTTCCGCCGAGGTCGGGTCGACCGCGAACACGAAGCCGGCGCGTTCGGCCGCGTCCGACACGCGCTGCGTCACCACGCCCGCCTCGGTCCAGACCGTCGCCACCGGCGCGTCATGGCCGGGGATGGCCACGTGCTCCACCTCGGTCATCGCTTCCAGCTTCTCGGTGTTGATGACCGCGCTCTTCCACGTCAGGGGGATGGCGCCGCCGGTGTAGCCGGTGCCGCCCCCGCGCGGGATGATGGTCAGGCCCAGTTCGATGCAGCCCTTCACCAGGCCGGCCATTTCCGCCTCGGTGTCGGGCGTGAGCACCACGAACGGGTATTCGACGCGCCAGTCGGTGGCGTCGGTCACGTGCGACACGCGCGACATGCCGTCGAACTTGATGTTGTCCTTGGCCGTGTACCTGCGCAGCAGCCGCTGCGTGCGGGTGCGCAGTTCGGCGGTCTCGCCGAAGGCCAGGTCGAAGTGGTGCACGGCGGCCTGGGCCGCCTCCAGCAGTTCGCCCACCAGGCCGTCGCGCTGCGCGTCGCCCTGCGGGTCCCGCCGCTTCTCGATCTCTGCCAGCCGGTGGTGCAGGGCCTCCACCAGCATGCGGCGCCGCTTGGGGTTGTCCAGCAGGTCGTCCTGCAGGTAGGGGTTGCGCTGCACGACCCAGATGTCGCCCAGCACCTCGTACAGCATGCGGGCCGAGCGGCCCGTGCGGCGCTCCTCGCGCAGCCGGTTCAGGACTTCCCAGGCGCGCTTTCCCAGCACCCGGATGACGATCTCGCGGTCCGAGAACGAGGTGTAGTTGTAGGGGATCTCGCGCAGGCGCGGCGCGTCGCCGTCGACCGCAGCCATCAGTTGTTCGAGTGTCGTTGGCGCGTTCATTGTGTCAGTGCAATGTCAGCCAACGGGGCGAACGGCTGAGGGGCGATGTTACCGCAGTGCAGCATCCCGCAGCGCAAGGCGGTCATGGGAAACCCGCTTGTTGCCCCGGGAGCCCGACTGTCTAATCCGCGTCACACGAAAACCGTAGAGTCACGGTTTTTCTGCATTCGAACAGGAGTGATGGAATGAAATCCAGGTTTTCCGCACTGGCGCTCGCCGCCGCCTTCTTCGCCGCGGCCCCGGCGCACGCGCAGACCGAGATCCAGTGGTGGCACTCGATGACCGGCGGCCTGAACGACTGGGTCGTCGACCTGGCCAACGGCTTCAACGCCAGCCAGAAGGAATACAAGGTCGTGCCGACCTACAAGGGCAGCTACGACGAATCGATGACCGCCTCGATCGCCGCCTTCCGCGCCGGCAACGCCCCGCACATCCTGCAGGTGTACGAAGTCGGCACCGCCACCATGATGGCGGCCAAGGGCGCGATCGTGCCGGTCGGCAAGGTGCTGGCGGACGCCGGCTACAAGTTCGATCCCAAGGCGTACATCCCGGCGGTGGTGGGCTACTACACCGCGCCCAGCGGCCAGATGCTGAGCTTCCCCCTGAACAGCTCGACCACGGTCCTGAACTACAACAAGGACCTGTTCAAGAAGGCCGGGCTCGACCCCAACAAGCCGCCGGCGACCTGGCCCGAAGTGGCGCTCGCCGCGGCCAAGCTCAAGGCCGCCGGGGTGGAGTGCCCGTTCACCACCAGCTGGCAAGGCTGGACCCAGCTGGAGAGCTTCTCCACCTGGCACAACACCCTGTTCGCCACGCAGAACAACGGCTTCGGCGGCACGGGCGCGCGCCTGGCCTTCAACAGCCCGCTGCACGTGCGGCACATCGAGAACCTGGCCAACATGGCCAAGAGCGGCCTGTTCCACTACCGTGGCCGCGGCAACAAGGGCGACGCGCCCTTCTACTCCGGCGAATGCGCGATGGCGACGGCCAGCTCCTCCACCTACGCCAGCATCAAGAAGAACGCCAAGTTCGACTTCGGCATCGCGCCCCTGCCCTACTATCCCGACGTGAAGGGCGCCCCGCAGAACACCATCATCGGCGGCGCCTCGCTGTGGGTGATGGCCGGCAAGCCCAAGGCGGACTACAAGGGCGTGGCGGCATTCTTCAACTACCTCACGGACCCCAAGATCCAGGCCGAGAGCCACAAGCGCACCGGCTACCTGCCGATCACGCTGGCGTCCTTCAAGATGACCGAGGAGTCCGGCTTCTACAAGGAGAACCCGGGCACGGACACGGCGGTCAACCAGATGATCCGCAAGACCACGGACAAGTCCCGCGGCGTGCGGCTGGGCAACTTCAACCAGATCCGCGCCATCATGGACGAGGAGCTCGAGCAGGTGTGGGCCGGCAAGAAGAGCGCCAAGCAGGCGCTGGACGACGCGGTCAAGCGCGGCAACGAGCAGCTGGAGCGCTTCCAGAAGGCCAACCGGGGCTGATCCCCGGGCCGGCGGCGCTCGCCGGCGCTTCCCTTACAGTCGAGGCGGCAGGGTCCAGTCCCTGCCGCTTTTTCGCTTCCCCGGGGGCTCGAGCCCACGCACCGATAGCAGGTCCCACTTGGCCGCAGAAAAACGCGTTCGCTTCAAGAGCTGGTGGTTGCCCTGGGCGCTGCTCGCGCCGCAGGTCGCCGTCATCGCCGTCTTCTTCTTCTGGCCCGCCGGCCAGGCGCTGCTGCAGTCGCTGCAGCAGCAGGATGCCTTCGGCTCCTCGGTCGAGTGGGTGGGGCTGGAGAACTTCACCCGGCTGTTCAACGACGCGAGCTACCTCGCGTCCTTCCAGACCACGGTGTTCTTCTCCGTGCTGGTCGCCGGCCTCGGGCTGGCCATCTCGCTCGTGCTGGCCGTGTTCGCCGACCGCGTGCTGCGCGGCGCGGCGGTGTACAAGACCCTGCTGATCTGGCCCTATGCGGTGGCGCCGGCGGTGGCCGGCGTGCTGTGGCTGTTCATGTTCGCGCCGTCCATCGGCATCATCAGCTACTGGTTGCGCAAGTCGGGCTTCGAGTGGAACCACCTGCTCAACAGCGGCCAGGCGATGACGCTGATCGTCTTCGCGGCGGTGTGGAAGCACATCTCGTACAACTTCCTGTTCTTCCTGGCCGGCCTGCAGTCCATCCCCCGCAGCCTGATCGAAGCGGCGGCGATCGACGGGGCGGGTCCCTGGCGCCGCTTCTGGAGCGTCGTGTTCCCGCTGCTGTCGCCCACCACCTTCTTCCTGCTGGTGATCAACATCGTCTACGCCTTCTTCGACACCTTCGCGATCGTCGACGCGGCGACCGAGGGCGGCCCCGGCAAGGACACGGCGATCCTGGTCTACAAGGTCTACTACGACGGCTTCAAGGCGCTGGACCTGGGCAGTTCGGCCGCGCAGTCGGTGGTGCTGATGGTGATCGTGGTGGCCCTGACCGTCATCCAGTTCCGCTACGTCGAGAAGAAAGTGAACTACTGAACATGGTCGAACGCCGCCCGCTCGCCACCTTCATTTCGCACCTCGTGCTGCTGCTCGGGGTGCTCGTCGTGGCCTTTCCCCTCTACATCACCTTCGTCGCGAGCACCCACACGGCCCTGGACATCGTGCAGGTCCCGATGCCGCTGCTGCCCGGGCCGCACCTGGTGGAGAACTACATCGCGGCCATCCAGGGCACCAGCGGCAGCGCCGCCTCCACCGCGCCCGTCGGCCGGATGATGATGGTCAGCCTGATCACCGCGCTGGCGATCGCCATCGGCAAGATCGCCATCTCGCTGCTGTCCGCGTTCGCGATCGTCTACTTCCGCTTTCCCGGCCGCATGTTCTTCTTCTGGGCCATCTTCGTGACGCTCATGCTGCCGGTGGAAGTGCGCATAGGCCCCACATACCAGGTGGTGTCGGACCTCGGCATGCTCAATTCGTATGCCGGCCTGACGATCCCGCTGATCGCCAGCGCGACCGCCACCTTCCTGTTCCGCCAGTTCTTCCTGACGGTGCCGGACGAACTGGTGGAGGCCGCCCGCGTGGACGGTGCCGGGCCCTTGCGCTTCTTCAAGGACGTCCTGCTGCCGCTGTCGACCACCAGCATCGCCGCGCTGTTCGTGATCCAGTTCATCTACGGGTGGAACCAGTACCTGTGGCCGCTGCTGGTCACCACCGACGAGTCGATGTACCCGGTGGTCATGGGCATCAAGCGCATGATCTCCGGCGGCGACGCCGCCAACGACTGGAACATCGTGATGGCCACCGCGATCCTCGCGATGATCCCGCCGGCGGTGGTGGTCATGCTGATGCAGAAATGGTTCGTCAAGGGCCTGGTCGATACGGAAAAATAATGGCTGCTCTCTCCCTCAGGAACATCGTCAAGCAATACGGCGCCGGCAAGCAGGCGCTGCAGGTCATCCACGGCGTCAGCGCGGACATCGAGAAGGGCGAGTTCGTCGTCATCGTGGGGCCGTCCGGCTGCGGCAAGTCCACCCTGCTGCGCATGGTGGCCGGGCTCGAGGAGATCACCTCGGGCGAGATCCGCATCGGCGAGCGGGTCGTCAACGACCTCGAGCCGGCCGAGCGGGACATCGCCATGGTGTTCCAGAACTACGCGCTCTACCCGCACATGAGCGTGTTCGACAACATGGCCTACGGCCTGAAGATCAAGAAGATGCCCGCCGCGGAGATCAGGCAGCGCGTCGACAAGGCCGCCGGCATCCTGGAGCTGGGCCACCTGCTCGACCGCAAGCCGCGCCAGCTCTCCGGCGGCCAGCGCCAGCGGGTCGCCATGGGCCGGGCCATCGTGCGCCAGCCGCAGGTCTTCCTCTTCGACGAGCCCTTGTCCAACCTGGACGCCAAGCTGCGCGCGCAGACGCGCCTGGAGATCCAGAAGCTGCACCGCGAACTGGGCATCACCTCGCTGTTCGTGACGCACGACCAGGTGGAGGCCATGACGCTGGCGCAGCGCATGATGGTGATGAACGCGGGCAACATGGAGCAGTTCGGCACGCCCGAGGAGGTATACCACCGGCCGGCATCGACCTTCGTGGCCAGCTTCATCGGCTCGCCGCCCATGAACCTGCTCAAGGACGTGCAGGGCGGCCGGCGCGGCGCGATCACCGGGATCCGGCCCGAGCACCTGGACGTCGGCGACTCCGGCTGGGAGGTTCGCACCGAGACCGTGGAACTGCTGGGCGCCGAGCGCCTGATCTACGGCCGCCTCAACGGCGAGCAGATCATCGTGCGCATCGAGGAGGGCCGGCCCTCCCCGCGGCCCGACGAGATGATCCGCGTCAAGCCGCGCGAGGACCGGCTGCACTGGTTCGACGCCGAGAGCGGCAAGCGGATCGCGGCATGAGCGCCAGGGCGTGGCCGTACCCGCGCTGGATCGCGCACCGCGGCGCCGGCAAGCTGGCGCCGGAGAACACGCTGGCGGCCTTCCGCCTCGGCGCGGAGCACGGCTACCGCATGTTCGAATGCGACGTGAAGCTCTCGGCCGACGGCGTTCCCTTCCTGATGCACGACGCCGCGCTGGAGCGCACCACCAACGGCATCGGCCTCGCGGGCGACCAGCCCTGGGACCAGCTCGCGCGGCTGGATGCCGGCGGCTGGCACTCGCGCGCCCATGCGGGGGAGCCGCTGCCCACCTTCGAGAACATCGCCCGCTACTGCCTGGCGAACGGCTTCTTCCTCAACATCGAGATCAAGCCGACGCCGGGCGCGGAGGCGAAGACCGGCGAGGTGGTGGCGAACCACGCCGGGCGGATCTGGGGCGGACAGCACGTGCCGCCGCTGCTGACGTCCGTCCGCCCCGAGTCCCTGCAGGCCGCGCAGCAGGCGCAGCCCCAGCTGCCGCGCGGGCTGTTGCTGGATACCTGGTGGGATGGCTGCTGGGAGTACGCGCAGAAGCTGCAGTGCGTCGCGGTGGTGTGCAACCACGCGCTGTGGGATGCGGGCAGCGTTGCGAAGGCGAAGGGGCTGAGGCTGCGGGCGCTGAGCTACACGGTCAATGACGAGTGGGCCGCGCAGAGGTTGATCGCCCTGGGGACCGACGGGATCATCACGGACCGGGTGGACCTGTTTTCGCCTGCCTGAGCGTCGCGGTTCGCCGTCGCCGCCCTACCGCAGATCCCCCGCCAGCGAAGCCAGCGTCTCCGGCGCCATCACCACATGCGCCGGATAGTTCGTGTGGTCGCACCCCAGTTTCACCGCCGCCCCCGCCTTCACCGCTTCGCGCATCGCCGGCGTGAGCTCGAAACGCAGGAAGTGCACCGCGGAGGTCTTCTCCTCGTTCTCGCGGTCGAGGTCCTCGTCGGCGATGGCGTACACGCGCGGGTGCCCTTCCACCTCCACGAACATGCGGTCCTCCACCCCGATCAGGCGGGCCAACTCGCGCTTGCGCTCGTTGATGTCGGGGTACTCGATCATCATGGTCGCCTTCCAGTTGCCGCCGTCGGGCACCAGCGGCGCGTAGGCGTCGATCTCCTGCTGGATCCCCTCCTCCTCGAAGATCTTCTCGATGCGCAGCATCTCCTGGATCTGGTAGCGGATGGTGGTCTCGTCCTCGAACTGCACCGTGACGTGCTCGCCCAGCGCCACGCTGCGCAGGCGCCGGTGGGCGATGATGCGCGGCTTGTGCTCCTTGCGGTACTTGCTGTAGGCCTCGAGCGTCATGAGGCTTTCGCGGGTGATGGCGGTCATGTCGGGTCTCCTGTGGCTCACTCCAGCCCGTAGGCGCGGCGCAGCAGGCTGAGCGGGTGCTGCAAGGACTTGGCCGGCGTGCCGGCAAGGTCCATTCCCTGGGCGATGTGGTGGCCGGCGAGCGCGCAGTCGCTGGCGATGACGTCGGGCTCGGCCTGCGCCATGGCCTTGAACACCGGCTTGCCGATCTTCATCGCGATCGGGTGGTACGGCGTCTTGACACCGTAGGTGCCAGCATGGCCGGAGCAGCGCTCCACCGTGTTGAGCTGCACGCCCACCGTGCCACCGATCAGCCTGAACATCTCCTC
>DASWUI010000128.1:0-2726 GCA_036401715.1 Ramlibacter sp.
GGGCTGGCCTGGTGGATGTCCAGCAGGCTCGGGCGCTCGGTCGAAGCGCTGGGCAGCGCGGTGCGCGCCATGGGCCACCACGCCACGCTGGAGCTGCCCGAGCCGGTGTTCCAGGAAGCGCGGCAGCTGGGGCTGGCCTTCGCGCACGAACATGCCGCCCTGGACGACGCCCACAAGGCACTGGCGACCAGCGAAGCGCGGATGCGCGCGATCCTGGAGACCGCCTCGGAGGCGATCGTCACGGCCGACGACAACGGCCGCATCGTGCTGTTCAACCCGGCGGCCGAGAGCATGTTCCGCATCGACGCCGAAGACGCTCTGGGATCGCCGGTCGAATCGCTCGTGCCGCAGCACATGCGCTCGGCCCACATCGCCATGCGCCAGCAGGCGCCGGAGGGCCTCACGCGGCAGATGGCCGGCGGCCGGGTGGTCGAGGGCGTGCGCGCCGACGGCACGCACTTCCGCGCGCACGCATCGATCTCCGTCGGCGATGCCGGCGGCGGCCGGCTCTACACGATCATGCTGCGCGAAGTGGCGGCCCGGCCGCACGCCTGAGGCAGGCGCTCAGAACTCGTCGAGCAGCTGCGCGCGCCGCTGCGCATACCACTGCAGCAGGCAGGCACGGTCCCGGCAGCGGCTGTCCCGCTGGGACTGCGCCCAGGCATCGCGCTGCTGCATCCCGCGCGGATCGCGCGTGACGCGGGCTGCCTGGTTGCGCAGGCGCTGCAGGTCGGCTTCCAGCTGCGACAGCTCCGGGTCCGAGCGGATCAGGCCACGCGCCGGCGCGCGCGCGTCGAGGTCGGCGGGACGCGAGGATGCCGCGCCCATGGTGGCCGTGCCACGCCCGGCCTGCTCGCGCGCGGCGGCGCGCAGGGTGGAGGGCGCCCGCACGCTCGCCAGGCGCTGTTCCGCCATGCGCGTGCGCGAAGCGTTGCGCCCCAGCGCGGCGGCGAAAGCCTGGGCACTTTCCGAAAAGAGGCCGGAGGCGCGCTGCAGCAGGCTCTCCCGGGCCTCCTCCGCCGGCTCGCGCGCGGCCAGCAGCACGTAGTGCTGCCCCATCTGCGACTTCAGCTCCGCCACCGGGGCGGACTGCGCGCCCGCGGAGCGCTCGGCCAGGTGGCAGGCCGCCATCAGCGCCACCTCCGCGTCGCGCATGTGGCCCTCGGCGGCGGCCTCACGCGCCACGGTGACGAAGGCGGAGGGGTCGGTCTGTGCGCTGGCCGAGAGCGCAGCCTGCAGCATGAACTGGCCGTCGCCGTCCGCCCCCATGGGGGCGAGCGCCTGCGAGGGGCAGGTGGCCGGTGCGCTCACCACCGCCGGCGCGGCTGCCGGCTGGGCTGCCGCGAGGCGGGTGTCCGGGGCAGCGGCGTTCACCGTGCCCGCCGGCGGCGACTGCTGCGCCGGAAGGGACCCGAAGCCGCCCAGGTAGGCAGCGAGCAGGGCGGCACTGCCGACCACGAAGGTCGCGGCAAAGAGCCAGGTGGTACGCCAGCCGTTCATGCCCCGACGATAGCCGGGCTGCAGCCGGGCCGCGCGGGCCGCTCACCACTTGCTGCAGTCGTCACATTCGGCGACGGCAGCGCTGAGGCAGCCGCTATTTCGCGTCGACCACTTCCGCGGCGGTGCGGAAGGCGTCGAGCGCGGCGGGGAAGCCGCAGTAGACGCTGGCGTGCAGAAAGATCTCCTGCAGCTCCTGCGGCGTCACGCCGTTGTTCAGCGCCCCGCGCACGTGGATCTTCAGCTCGTGCATCTTGCCGAGGCCGACCAGCATCGCGACCGTGACGATGCTGCGCGTGCGCAGGTCCAGGCCGGGGCGCTGCCAGGTGTTGCCCCAGGCGTGCTTGGTGACCAGCTCCTGCAGCGGCGCGGTGAAGCCGGTCGCACGGTTCAGGGATGCATCGACGTAGGCGTCGCCCAGCACCTTGCGGCGGGTGGCGAGGCCGGCCTGGGTTTCGGGGTCGTTCGAGAGTTGCAGCATGCGGGTCTCCTCGGGGGGTCAGGGGCGGGAGCATAGCCGGCCTCGCGGGTGTCGCGTTCGCCTGCGGGCTCGCCACGACCGGGTATGAGCCGGGGCGCGGTGGTACGCTTGCCCGCGAAGGAGAGCCGCATGAACCGCTACCCCATGCCCGAACTGAAGGACCTGCCCGAGGACATGCGCCAGCGCATCCTGGAGGTGCAGGAAAAGAGCGGCTTCGTGCCGAACGTGTTCCTGGCGCTGGCCCGCCGGCCCGCGGAGTGGCGCGCCTTCTTCGCCTACCACGACGCGCTGATGCTCAAGGAGACGGGCTCGCTCACCAAGGGCGAGCGCGAGATGATCGTGACCGCCACGAGCGCGGCCAACCAGTGCCTCTACTGCGTGGTGGCGCACGGCGCCATCCTGCGCATCTACGAGAAGAAGCCGCTGGTGGCCGACCAGGTGGCGGTGAACTACCGCAAGGCCGACATCTCGCCGCGCCAGCGCGCGATGCTGGACTTCGCGATGAAGGTGTGCCTGCGCTCGCACGAGATCGCCGACGCCGACTTCCAGGCGCTGTACCCGCACGGCTTCGACGACGAGGACATCTGGGACATCGCGGCGATCACGGCGTTCTTCGGCCTGTCCAACCGGATGGCGAGCTTCTCCAACATGCAGCCCAATCCGGAGTTCTACCTGATGGGCCGCGCGCCCAAGCAGAAGTGAGGCGGCGGCCGGGCGCGGGCTATTCGAGGTGCGCGCGGAACCAGTC